>NZ_JBEOOU010000014.1:0-94842 GCF_040309405.1 Psychrobacter sp. W2-37-MNA-CIBAN-0211 | reverse complement strand
TTAGTACCATCAACTCCATTCTGACCGTCAATACCGTTTGTTCCATTGATGCCGTCAGATCCTGCTGGACCTTGTGCGCCAGTCTCACCTTGATCGCCTTTGTCCCCTTTAGGTCCAGGGGTTAATGCGATGTTGGTTATTTGTCCTTGCAAATCTGTCAACTTGCCATCAACTGCGGTAAATGCTGAACCGACATCACTGTAGTCAGTGTTATTGATACGATATTTGGGTGCTTGAAATACACCCATGCTGTTAAGCTGCGCGCCCCCACCCAAAGCTGCTGCTACATTGCCGAAATAAGAGACACCTGTTGTTTCTAACCTTTTTAACTGAGCAATATTAACGGCATCAGTATCAGATGTCCCTGCCGCTACGCCAGTGATTTGGCGAGTTTGCCATTGGCTAGAGCTGGCATTGCTGGTATCACCAACACTAACGGCGCCAAGAGTTGATTGCCAAATAGGGCTAGTATCGCCATTAGCTGAATAACCTGCCGCGCCAGTTACGGTAGTCGTTTTACTTTTCGATCCTAAGGCAATGCTGTCACGCTTATCAGCCACTGCGTTAGTACCGAGCGCAACTGCTCGGATACCGTTCGCCGTAGCACCGATGCCTAGAGCTTCGTAGTCACTCTGTGCAAACTCAAAAATTTGACCGCCAGTACCATCATCTTTAAAACGTCGACCATCATTATTAGTCTGAATGGGGGTAGTAGCCGCAGTAAAGTCCGCTTGCACAGTAGCACCTTCAACAGCAGCTACTGCAAATGTACTGCCGCTACCGAGTGCAGTAGCCCCACTAGCATCGGCTCTACTATAACCACCTAATGCTGAGCTGGCATAGCCTGACGCTATATTGCTATAACCCACTGCTGAGCTATTGTTACCTGTGGCTTGGTTAAGGTAACCTGATGCTGAACTATTAAGACCTGAGGCAAAATTAGCACGACCCATCGCTGAACTGTCACTGCCTAAGGCTCTGTTTCCCGTACCCAACGCTGAGCTATTATTAGATGAAGATTGGTTAGCTACACCTATCGCTGTGCTAGCAATACCAGAAGCTGTGTTAATACGACCCACTGCTGCGCTTTCATTAACTGAAGCATTATTGCCACGACCTATTGCTGAACTGTCATTACCCGAAGCAGTATTATCGTTACCCAATGCTGAGCTACGGTCACCAGTTGCCTCATTGCTATAGCCCACCGCTGAACTATACAGCTTTGAGGCTGTGTTTAGACTACCTACCGCTGTACTACGTTCGTTGGCGGTTGAGTTGTCGCTACCTATTGCCAAACTACGAACTCCGGAGGCTGTATTTTCGTTACCTATTGCGGAGCTGGCTTGACCAATTGCCTTATTACTAAAACCTACAGCCGTACCAACATAGCCTTCAACCTGGTTAAGGCGACCTGCTGCCAATCCAAAACCTTCTGTTATTCTATTTTCGTTACCAAATGCTGAGCTTCTAAAACCTACGACATAATTTTCTGAACCTATAGCAGAACTAGCATTCCCTAAAGCTCTATTACCAGAACCTATCGCTGAACTATTTTCACCAGAGGCATTGTTAGTGTTGCCTACCGCTGAGCTATATAGACTTGATGCTTCATTTCTATGGCCTATTGCTGAGCTAAAAGAACCTGAAGCGGTATTGACATAACCTATTGCTGTTGAATTAGTATTCAAAGCTCTATTTTGGAAACCTACTGCTGAGCTAGAAAAACCTGAAGCGGTATTGACGTAACCTATTGCCGTTGAATTAGTGTTCAAGGCTCTATTTTGGAAACCTACTGCTGAGCTGGATTCATTTTGCGCTAGGTTGCCAAACCCACAAGCTATAGATGTATTTTGTGGAGCGACACTTCCATTTGGTCCATTGAACTGCGTTAAGCACACATCTGCCTGAGCACTCATCGCTGTCAATCCTAGCACTGAGCCAATTGCAACAGCAATGGCATGGCGACGTAGCGATGCGCCTGTTTTGCTAGTTGGCACAGTACCAACTTGACCTGATGTGTTGCTAGATTTTCCACCCGACTTGCTGATTTCACTAACGGCGGTATAGCAACCCGTAGAACGATTAAAAACAACGCGGTAAACATGGTTTAACATGAGAGTATCCTGTATATATAAAGTCGCTATCAAAGCAACTATGTGATGACTGATAGTTGGACTATCACTGTTAGATATAGACGTTAGATTTAATGAATAGTTGAACAAGATAGCTATTTTATGGGTAGCTCAATTAGTGACATCTCCAATAGCAGGTTGAAATATTGTTGTCTTAAAAATTTTGAAAAATAAATTACCTGCTGTTTCTAGAAACGACTTTTGTACAATTAAAACATATAAAGAAACTTTTTAGATACATACTGAAACATTACATGGAAATTGTAAAGTTATTGTTCTGAATTTGCAACTTATAAATATGTATATTACAGAATATACCACGGCTCCAAAACAAGTAATACTGGATATAATCAATAGATATTTAATCTGTATGCATACGTACACAGCATTAATCTATTAGAGACAGGCAGTATCATTCGTTAAAGTAACGCAGTGTGAAAATTACGAAGAGAGTAATAATTTAATAGCACGCACAAAAAAACCGCTTATTGAAAATAAGCGGTTTTTTTGTGGCTATATCTTACACTTTTAACTGTTATGAGGAATCCAGCAGAATGTTTCAGTCATATTAACGCCAAGCCTTGGCTTTCAACGTCGTGACTATGCCTGATAAAGCATAAATAATACCGATCGCTAAAATACCAACAGGGATATCATAAAGCACAATACTCATGACTAGTACCCCAATGATAAGAACCACAAAAGGTACTTTCTTTTTATCAAACTCTTTAAAGCTGTAGTATTTAACATTACTGACCATCAGTAAGCCGCAAATAACGACCCAAGCCGCAAACAAGAACATGACAAGTGTATCGTACTGTCCTATCCACTGATTATGGTCTATCGCTACCATAACAGCTGCGGTGACCAAAATTGCAGCAAGTGGACTTGCTAAACCAACAAAGTATTTTTTGTCGACAGTACCAACCTGCACATTAAACCGTGCCAAGCGGAAAGCACCACAAGCCGTGAAGACAAAGGCACAGCCAAGACCAATACGACCCAAGGGCTGTAGCGCAAAACTATAAATTAAAATAGCCGGTGCAACACCAAAGGCTAGCATATCGGCTAAAGAATCATACTGCTCCCCAAACGGGCTTTGGGCATTGAGCATGCGTGCGACGCGACCATCAGCCCCGTCAAGAATTGCGGATAAAAAGATGGCTAAAGAGGCTTTGTAAAATTCACCTTGCGTACTCGCCAAAATCGAGTAAAAGCCTGACAGTAGTGACAAAGTAGTGATCAAATTGGGGGCTAAATACACACCGCGACTGACCACACGTTTCCCTTCAGCAACTTCTGCCTCAATCACCTCAAAGGTCAAGCCATCGTAGCTGTCATTATCCGCTAAGCGGATATTAAACTCATGCTCATCAACAAAAGGTGGCTGTGTGGCTGCATTATCTTGCAGCAAACCATCGTTTTGAGGCGCATTGTTTGGTTGGCCGATAGGTGGTTGCACGTTTGTCATCTTGATATCCTTATTGGCCGACATTGCTATTCATTGACCCCGCTATTTACTGACATACTTATTTACTGGCACTGTTATTCGCCGACGAGCCAGCGCACATTGGTCGCACTATCAGGCGTTAAGTCTGGGGCGTTGGCAACTTTTAGTACTGGCTGCAAGAAACGTAGAATTTCACGCGCATGGTTATCGAACTGCCATGGCGGATTGATAATCAGCATTCCTGTGCCGTTAAGACCCACGGCGATATCGTTCGGATAAATATTTAGCTCACAAACCAACTGACGTCTCATTTCAGTACGTTTTAGCTTTTTATAGAACAGCTCTACCGCTTCAATGTTTTTGATCGGGAACCATAATGCATATGTGCCTTGTGGCCACTTATTATAAGAGTGCACCAATAGGTCGATCAAGCGAGTAAAGTCTTTGTGTTCTTGCTCGTAAGGAGGGTCCAAAAATATGAGACCACGACGTTCTTGTGGTGGAATAACGGCACGAATACCTTCAAACGCATCACGATGATGAATGCCGATTGGCAATTTATGTAGCTGATAGTTAAGCGCATCGTACTCACTGGCTTTGGCTTCAAACGCTTCGCCGCGCACGCCTGCATCTGGATTTTTTTCGATATGATGCGCAATCCACCAAGGCGAACCAGGATAGACTTTTTTGTCATAAGTGAAACGGGCTTGCTTGATACCTTCTATATAGTCTTTGACAGCAGGCGGTGCTTTTTCGACATCGGCCTTTACTAAAGATTGGATACCACCTTTAGCTTCTCCTGTCTTGCGCGCCTCTTCACTGGCAAGCGAATACAGTCCACGACCGCCATAAGCATCAAGCACATAAAAAGGTTTGTTTTTTTGCCCCAGCTGGTTGAGTAATTGTACCAATAAAATGTGTTTGACCACATCAGCAAAGTTACCAGCGTGGTAGGCGTGTTTATAGTTCATAAGTTCAAAAGTTTAAATAAGAAAAATTGCATCTATGGTAGCATAGGCAGAGTAAAAGATAACGATGGTTTTGGTAAAAAGGCATCGATTGGCTGTGTATTGTCAGCTAATTGAGTGTTTATTGATAATGGCGAGACGAAATGACGAAGATTACTAGCAATCTTGAGGTGACACAATTGGTTGTCGATCAGCCAATCGGTCAGGATAATCCGCCCATGCTGTTTGTCCCAAGTGAAGACTATAGCCATGAGCCGCCAACTCAACACGTCCTGCAAATGTCTGACTTTGACGTTGATTGGGAAAACAAACTAACAGATACGAAGTTTGATAAGTTTGTAGAGGATGGCTGGCTAATCATTGATGATGTCTTTGACAGTACTGCATTATTGGCGCTACAAGCGGAAAGTGGTTTTATTGACTATCGTGATGCAGAGCTGACTGCTGGCATTCGCCTCAGTGATATCCGTGGTGATAAAATCCGCTGGATCACCGAAAACTTCTTTGCTGGTTATTATTATTTGCAAAGTATCAATACACTTGCCGCTTTGTTCAATCGCAGTTTGTTTGCTGGTATTCGTCATAGTGAAGCGCATTATGCTTGCTATCCAGTTGGTTTTGGCTATCAATGGCACAGTGACAATCCGGCTGGTCGTGACGAACGTGTTATTTCGGCCGTGTTTTATCTCAATGATGAATGGGCATCAACTGACGGCGGCGCACTAGAAATCGTCGATACACATGGCCTTCATCATAACGTCATGCCTGTCGCCAACAGATTGATCATATTTGCCAGCGATCTACAGCATCAAGTACAAATCGCTCATCGTCAACGCTACTCTATTGCGACTTGGATGCGCCGTGATGGCTTGGTACCGTTCGTTGAAGACAATATGTAAAGCCCTTAGAAAATACGAAGCAGCGACTGGCTCTATCTTAGCGTTTAATATCAAATATTTGTCATCTTAATTTATAATAAAAAAGGTTTATTCATGTCTGACTCCAATAAAGAAAACCCTACCCATCAGCAAGAAACTCTAGATTTAAGTATTGCGTTATTGGAACGACCTTCCGTCACCCCAGATGATGATGGCTGCCAAGATATGTTGTCAGCACGGTTAGAACAGGCAGGCTTTGACTGCGAGTTTATGTATTTTGGCGATAGAGATAAAACAGGTGAACACGCTGAAGTCAAAAACTTATGGGCGCGCCGTGGTACAACCGATCCAGTTATTTGTTTTGCTGGGCATACCGATGTCGTGCCAACGGGCGATGAAAACAATTGGACTTATCCACCATTTACACCAACTATCGCTGACGGTTATCTATGGGCGCGCGGTGCTGCTGATATGAAAACAGGCATTGCCGCCTTTACTGTCGCAGCCGAGCGTTTCGTTGCTAATCATCCTAAGCATAACGGCTCTATTGCTTTTTTAATCACCTCAGATGAAGAAGGCCCATCGATTAACGGTACAGTCAAAGTCATTGAAACCTTAGAAGCACGTCAAGAAAAAATCACCTATTGCTTGGTTGGCGAGCCATCAAGCACCGATACGTTGGGCGATATTATCAAAAATGGTCGTCGTGGCTCATTGGGTGCGGTGCTAACTGTCACTGGTAAACAAGGTCATGTCGCTTATCCGCATCTCGCGTCCAACCCCATCCATGCCGCTATGTCAGCATTAGCAGAACTGACAAACGCCACTTGGGATAACGGCAATGACTACTTCCCTGCGACGTCTCTACAAATTTCTAATATAAATAGTGGCACGGGCGCGACTAACGTCATTCCTGAGACACTTAAAGTCGTGTTCAACTTCCGCTTTTCAACGGAAACGACCGAAGATGAGTTAAAGGCGAAAACGCACGCCATTTTTGATAAGTATTTTACGGATAGCCAGATTTTAGAGAATAAGGCCAGTTATGATATCCATTGGAAATTGTCTGGTCAGCCATTTTTGACCCCAGAAGGTAAGCTAGTGTCTGCTTGCCAGCGTGCGATTAAAGCAGTGACCGATGTTGATACTACATTGTCTACGTCTGGTGGCACATCAGACGGACGCTTCATTGCGCCAACAGGCGCACAAGTGGTTGAGCTTGGCGTGCGTAATGCCACGATTCACCAAGTTGATGAAAAAGTAGAAGTTGATGATTTAGGAAAGCTTGCGCAGATTTATGAGGGGATTTTAGAAAATTTACTACTGAACTAATTGTAGTTATTTAGAGTAAAAAAAGCGCCATCTAATTTAGATTGGCGCTTTTTTATTTATGATTTTGATAGGCATTAATTCAGTAACTTAAGTTAATTACTAACTGATAGCTTTTATCAATGCACTTTCATGTTTTTTGAAGCCAATTTTAGATAAAAACTGTCTTTTGGCTGCTTCTAACACGAATAGCTTTATTCAATACCAATATAAAGATCTATTTGCCCAAACTCTAGATTACCACCGATATACTGCTCAAAATCGACCTGATAAGTTCTAGTATGCTCACAGCTTGGATCGTTAAAGTAAGTCCAAGCATTCTCCCAAGCGTTCATCACTGTATTAGGCATTCGACCTTGTTCAGAGAATACCAAGTATTTCCCTGCAGGAATGCTGACCGTTACTAAATTGCCAGCGCTTTGCTGCTCTTGCTCGCTGTCTACTTTCCAACTTGCTACGACATCAAAAGCGCCTACTAAATCATCGCTCTCATAGTTATGAAAAACACCATAAATGTCTTCACCTTCAGGAAGCTGCTTCACGTGATTTTGATAGAATTTTTGCCATAAACGACCCAATTTGGCAGTGTCATGGCTGATTTCAGCGTTATTAGTGGTATGAGCACTGATGCCTTTGCAAACTATCGCTTCGGATAGCTCTTTAATTTGTGAAGTCATGATAGCGCCTGTCCTGTATATTTAGTCGATTTTTTATTTAAAATAGTTAGTAGCAAAGTTACTCTAATCCGCTTCATCAATCCAGTTCATCTGAATGGCTTCTAGGATGCCTTCATTAGATTTTTGTGGATCATCATCAAAGCCTTCAAGCTCGGTCACCCAACGATGCAAATCTGTAAAACGTATGTACTGTGGATCGGTCTCTGGGAATTTTTCATAAAGCTCGATAGCGATATCCAAGCTGTCTGTCCATTTTAGTTTTTGTGGGATCATAATGGTACCTTCTTTTTTAATTTTAAGAAAAAATGTTATCGCTTTGATAGCCCCCATCCTACCAAAATTCGTCTTATGATTATAGGCAAGTTCGTTAAGCTGTCTCTGTTGCTTCAGCTGGCTCAGCAGATTTGGCAGACTTGACTGCCACTTGGTGTTCATTCCACGTGGTAATCGTATCCGTCATCTGCTCGCCTGTCATATCCAATACCTTTGGTGTGCGCATACCATTATCGTCTGTAAAAACGAACTTAGTCATGCCGACGCCCATTAGCTGGTTTTTTACAAAAAAGCGATGCTCAAAATATACATATTTGTGATCCCATCCTGCGACCGCACTACTGAGCGTCATTTTGTCCAAAAACTTAATTTGCTTAAGATAAATCATCTCTTGCATGGCGATTACCCAGTTTAGGGGCTTAATGCCTTTTTGGTGACAATGCTTCATTACCCATCGTGTAATGTTTAGCTCAATAAAAGATAGGTAGCGGTAGTTAGGTAGATGGTCGCGAAACCCCATATCATGCGGCAATATTCGATAATGACGAACCGTCGGTGCAGTCAATGTCTCTATACTGAGCGTCTCACTCACTGATTGCTGCTTAAGTTGTTGTTTTAGCAAACTAACCATAATAAAAAAACGTATCAACATATTCATAAATAACCTTCTTAACTCTTATTTTGTATAAACTTATTTGATGTAAACAATGATTGAATATAAGCGAGGCGTACCTTAACGCAAAAAAAGCCACCTCAGTGACTTTTTTATTTAAAAGCTTATATTTAGGAGTAAATATTAACCGCTTACTCTAAAGATTAATGAGCGCCATTGATACTACGTACCATCTCTTCTACCATCTTTTTCGCATCGCCAAAAATCATCATGGTTTTGTCCATGTAGAACAAGCTATTATCAAGTCCTGCATAACCCGTGCTCATCGAACGCTTGATAACCATCACTGTTTGCGCTTTGCTGACTTCTAAGATCGGCATACCAAAGATTGGAGAAGTCGGATCATCTTTTGCAGATGGGTTTACCACATCGTTGGCACCGATCACCAAGACCACATCCGTACTAGCGAAGTCTGAGTTAATCTCATCCATCTCAAGAATATCGTCATACGGCACATCCGCTTCAGCCAATAGGACGTTCATGTGTCCAGGCATACGACCAGCAACTGGATGAATAGCAAAACGAACGTTAACGCCTTCTTCTTTTAACAGCTCATACAGCTCTTTTACTGCATTCTGCGCGCGACCTTGCGCCATACCATAACCTGGTACGATCACAACGTTGCTGGCATTGGCCATCAAGAAGCCTGCATCTTCTGCTGAACCAGCCTTGTAGTTCTTTGGCGCGCCATCGTCTCCGCCTGCTGCCACTGCTGACGTGCCCATACCACCGAACAATACGTTGAGTAATGAGCGGTTCATGGCTTTACACATGATATAAGAAAGAATCGCACCTGATGAACCGACCAGTGAACCTGCGATAATAAGCATTGAGTTGCCGAGGGTAAAACCAATACCTGCTGCTGCCCAACCTGAGAATGAGTTCAATAGTGATACAACCACTGGCATATCGCCGCCACCGATTGGTGCAATCCACATCCAACCGAAGATAACCGCAATCACTGCCATTGCATAAAAGGCAGGTAATGAATCAGTGACGAAATACATGCCGCCAAACCCGATCATCGCAATGAACAGTAGCGCTTGGACAGGTTTGACCCATCCTCCGACCAATGTTTTTGCCCAGCTCTTCGCTGCCAATTTACCGAAAGCAAATACTGATGCTGAGAAAGTAATCGCACCGATAAAGCAACCGATGAACAATTCGACACGAGCAACCGCGCCATGCTGCTGCTCAGTATGCAATACGGTTGCCAAGGCAATTGCAACTGCTGCCAAACCAACGAAAGAATGCATCAAGGCAACAGTTTCTGGCATTTGGGTCATCGCGACCGTTTTTGCCTTCCACATACCGACGACCGCACCCAATACCATGGCACCAATAATCAACCAAAGAACAGGGCCTTCTGCTAAGAAGAAAGTGGTCACAACAGCAATCGCCATCGCCGCCATACCAAAGCGGTTGCCGCGAATAGCCGTTTTTGGACTAGATAAACCACGTAGGGTTAAAACGAAAAGAATAGCGCCGACTAGGTAAAACCAATCTGCATTTGCCGCAATCATTGTTGAAAAATCATTCATGCGTTGCCTCCATTTTCAGTCGTCCCAGTTTCAAGAGCGGGTACTTTTTTCACTTTGGGTTTAAACATCGCAAGCATACGCTCAGTCACGGCAAAACCACCAAAGATGTTGACACTGGCTAGAAATACCGCAAAGGCACCCAGCAAGCTGGTTGGTGTAAATATAGAGCCATCAATCGTGACAGTCTGTAGCATCGCACCAACAATGACAATACTTGATAGTGCGTTGGTGACGGCCATCAATGGCGTATGCAAAGCAGGCGTAACGCCCCAAACGACGTAGTATCCGACAAAAATAGCGAGCACAAATACAGTGAAAATCGCTACAAATGGTGTACTACTCATGGCGGCACCGGCTGGCGCGGCAGCTAAAATAGTGGCAATCATCTTATCCTCCTAAAAATTTATTCGTTACTGGCAAATGTATGGTGACAACGTTGTAGTGACAATGTTGTGATGACAGGCTGTAAAAACTTAGCCAGTCAAACTAGCGTTTGGCCAGTCGTACCTGACTGTCATGTGTCACCGCCAGTGCGCCCTGAATCTCGTCTTCCATATCTAAGTTAAGTGCCAAGTTAGCTGATGTGTCACTTGCTGAAGCGTCATCGCCAGCAGGCGCAATTAAGGTCGTGATAAAGTTAACCAAGTTGTTGGCATACAAATCTGAAGACTGCGCCGCTAGCATCGAAGGAATATTGGCGGCACCAACGATACGCACGCCATTGTCCGTAGTGATGGTTTCGTTAGGCACACTGCCTTCTACGTTGCCGCCCGTTCCAGCAGCCATATCGATCAGCACTGAGCCTGCCTTCATTTTGGCAAGGGTTGCTCCATGTACCAAGCGCGGAGCATTACGACCAGGAATCTGCGCCGTCGTAATCACGATATCGGCATTGCTTAACGCTTTGTCTACCACAGCGGCTTGGTCTTTGATATATTGCTCTGATGGTGTCCACGCATAGCCGCCTGTCGCCTTGGCTTTTTGCGCTTCTTCTTCACTCATCGGTACATCAAGCCATTTACCGCCTAGGGATTCAACTTGCTCTTTAGCAGCAGGACGTAGATCACTGGCTTCAACGACAGCGCCCAAACGCTTTGCCGTCGCAATGGCTTGCAAACCTGCAACCCCAACCCCCAAGATGACCACTTTGGCAGGTTTAACTGTACCCGCTGAGGTCATGAACATTGGAAAAGGACGCGAGTATTCATTGGCTGCCAGTAATACCGCTTTATAGCCGGCAAGGTTGGCTTGTGATGACAAGACATCCATATTCTGTGCGCGTGACAATGTGCGCGGCAATAACTCCATTGCAAAAGCAGTAGCGCCTTTGGCAGCATAAGCATCTAGCTGTGTATTACGATACGGATCGAGCATACCAACGACGATTTGACCCGTGGTCAAATGTTCTATCGCCGCAGCAGGTAAGTCATTGACCGTGGTAATAATTCGAGACTGTGTAATGACCTCGGCGCTACTACTGGCAATCTCGGCACCGGCAGCTTGATACATTTCATCAGCATAATATGCTGCTTGACCTGCACCTGACTGTATGACGACTTCAAACCCAAGCTTACGCAATTTTTTGACTGCGTCTGGGGTTATCGCTACGCGACTTTCGCTCGCGATATCTGCACTGATTACACCGATTTTCATACCGTCTCCTTACTTACGTCTTAATGACTACTTTTAATACCCTCAACGCACATTGAAAAAGCACAGGGGACAAAAAAACCTTTGGTCACTACTGGTTTATCATTAACGACCAAAGATTATCAATTTAATAAATGATAGCTGGTTTGCCATCATGCCTTTTTATTATAGAGATATCATCGGCTAACTTTCATTGACTAATGATGACCCACAAGTAAAATAAAAAGTTAGGTATTTACACCATCTACATAACTTTTATTGTTATATTAAAAATTTTTATTTTTCAACTAACGTGTCAGCCCTTATGGTACACAGGCTAAGAGAACCAGTAACGACCTGTGACATAATTATAAACTACCAGTATACTGTTATATAAATACAAAACCACGACGAGTAAGTCAAGTTAAACCTGTGTATATCGTATAATGAGAAAGGTTGACACCTCAACAGGTCGGTCATTGATTTACTATAATAAGGAATAACGATGTATTTTGTACTCTCCCCTGCCAAATCTTTAAATGAAAAAGATACTATGCCAGTCAATTTAGGCAACTACTATAGTCAGCCTGAGCTGATTGAGCACTCACAGGCACTGATGAAAATACTGAAGTCAAAAGAGCCGATTGATTTGCAAGAGCTGATGAGCATCTCTGATGATTTGGCACAGCTGAATGCACAGCGTAATCAGGACTGGTCTTGGAGTGCTAATACTCACTTTACGGACAGTAATGCTAAACCCGCAGGTTATTTGTTTGATGGAGACGTTTATACGGGTCTTGATATGTATCACATGGACAAAGACACCGCCATTTACGTCAATGAACATCTGGGTATTTTATCGGGTCTTTATGGCGTACTAAAACCATTGGATTTGATTCAGCCTTATCGCTTAGAGATGGGCACCAAGCTGAAAAATGAGCGCGGTGTTAACCTCTATGAGTTTTGGGGCGAAGAAATCACTGAGATTATTAATAAGCGCATGGCTGATAGCGATGATAAAGTTTTGGTTAACCTTGCTTCTAATGAATACTTTAAAGCGGTAAAGAAGAAAGCCTTGAATGCGGAGATTATCACGCCAAGATTTGAAGATGAAAAGAATGGTCAATATAAAGTCATTAGCTTCTATGCCAAAAAAGCGCGTGGACTGATGGTGAAATATGCAGCAGATAATAAGCTGACCAATGCTGAACAGCTAAAGCAATTTGATTTGGCAGGATATTACTATTGTGAAGATGCTTCTGATGATAAGACGTGGACGTTTAGACGGGATGAGGCGAATCAGTAGCAGTAGCAGTAGCAGTAAGCAATACCTTCAATCAACCTCTGCCTGTGATTAATCTCTAATTGTAAGACCCTAATAAATATAAAGTCTATTAGGGTCTTATTTTATGTATATAGAGTAAGTGACTCATAAAGTATGGCTTTTAAAATTGTTGATGAGAGAACGAATAAATTATAGAGAAATCTCAACTTCTATCTTAATTGGTCTTTTTAGATGAATAGTCACTTTAATATTAATAGACGCTGCTTCTGGCGGCTCATTATCTAAAGCGCCATTGACGATATGTGCTATTTTCATCGCTTCTATTTCTTTGAGCTCAAAGCCGCTCGCTTTGGCATTTTTCATAACCTTTTCGTAAATCTCCTTTTCATTGGTATTGCGTTCTTTGTTATCAAACGACAGCTGCATCACTTGTGGTCGTTCAACCCGAGACATGCTCATCGCTTTTTGAGACGTTTGCATACTATTCTGAAATTTATATTCAGCTGAACTAGGAACAGAAAATAGAGCTAACGCTGATACTGCCATCACAATCGATAGTATTTTCATCTGTTAATTCCTTCTGGTTTGATTGGTTGCTTGTGACTCATAGCGAATATATTCGCTATAACAACTATATCTTAATAATCAGTTAATTGAAAATTTAAATTGATATTAGAAATATTAATCAAATTTGATATAAAAACCCCAGTAAGCTTAGCTCGCTGGGGTTTTTCTGTGTGACGCTAACTATCGTATTAAACGCAAAAAAAGCCCTGCTATCTTTCGATAACAGGGCTTTAATGATTAAACAGACTTTGTGACGTTGGTAATACTTCTAGCGAAAAGCGATTTATCGAGGAAGACTAGCGAAAATAGTACCTATTGTACATTAAGCGCATCTGACGAAGAAAAATCGCTTTGCAGCAGAAGTAAAATTACATCATGCCGCCCATTCCACCCATACCGCCCATTCCACCGCCAGCACCCATGCCAGCCATACCGTCATCGCCTTGTGGCAAATCAGTAATCATGACTTCAGTGGTTAGCATTAGACCGGCAACAGATGCTGCGTTCTCTAGCGCTGAACGAGCGACTTTAGCTGGATCAAGGATACCCATCTCTAACATATCGCCGTATTCGCCAGAAGCTGCGTTGTAACCGTAGTTACCGCTACCGCTCTTCACTTCGTTAACTACCACTGAGGCTTCTTCGCCAGAGTTGGTCACGATTTGACGTAATGGTGCTTCCATTGCGCGACGTAAGATATTGATACCAGCATTTTGGTCGTCATTATCACCACGTAGCTCAGACAATGCATTCATTGCACGAACTAGAGCAACACCGCCACCAGGGACAACGCCTTCTTCAACCGCTGCACGAGTGGCATGTAGCGCATCATCAACGCGATCTTTCTTCTCTTTCATTTCAGTTTCAGTCGCAGCGCCAACTTTGATAACGGCAACGCCGCCAGCCAGTTTAGCCATACGCTCTTGAAGCTTTTCTTTGTCATAGTCAGACGTTGATTCTTCAACTTGACGTTTAATAGACTCAACACGGTTTTCGATATCTGCTTTGTTACCAGCGCCATCGACGATAACGGTGTTTTCTTTACCGACAGTGACTTTCTTAGCGGTACCAAGTTGCTCTAGAGTCGCAGTCTCAAGGCTCAGACCAATCTCTTCAGAGATAACCGTACCGCCTGTTAGCGTTGCGATATCTTCTAGCATCGCTTTACGACGATCGCCAAAACCTGGTGCTTTAACGGCACAAGTTTTTAAGCCGCCACGCATGTTGTTCACAACTAGAGTTGCCAATGCTTCATTTTCTACGTCTTCAGCGATGATTAGCAATGGCTTGCTCTGCTGCATGACTTGCTCAAGTAATGGCACGATCTCACGGATGTTGCTGATTTTTTTGTCAACCAATAAGATATATGGGTTTTCAAATTCAGCAGTCAGGCTGTCTTGCTTGTTCGCAAAGTACGGGCTGATATAACCACGGTCAAACTGCATACCTTCGACAACTTCTAAGGTATCTTCAAAGCTTGAACCTTCTTCAACCGTGATAACGCCTTGCTTACCGACTTTTTCCATCGCTTGAGCAATCAACTCACCAATTTTGGTGTCTGAGTTGGCAGAGATAGAACCAACTTGGGCAATCGCTTTTGAATCGTCAGCTGGGGTAGATAGCAAATGGATTTGCTCAACAGCAGCACGTACCGCTTTATCGATACCGCGTTTTAGATCCATTGGATTCATGCCAGCGGCAACTGATTTCATGCCTTCTTGCAAGATTGACTGAGCCAATACCGTTGCAGTCGTTGTACCATCACCAGCGACATCGTTGGTACGGCTAGCGACTTCACGAACCAATTGAGCGCCCATGTTTTCAAATTTGTTTTCAAGCTCGATTTCTTTGGCAACCGAAACACCATCTTTAGTGATGGTAGGTGCGCCAAACGACTTATCGATTACCACGTTACGACCTTTAGGGCCTAGTGTGACTCGTACTGCGTTTGCTAGAACGTTTACGCCGTCCATCATTTGTTTACGGGCATCTATGCCGAATTTTACGTCTTTTGCCATGTTAAATTACTCCACTATTATAAGTATGAGAATGCAATTAAATGTTTCAATGATATTGTCAAAAATGCGCTGAGTATAAATTAATACTCAAAAAGGACTAGCCTTCTAGCACACCCAATACATCAGATTCTTTCATGATAAGTAGTTCTTCGCCGTCAACCTTGACAGTTTGACCAGCATATTGACCGAACAAAACTTTGTCGCCAGCTTTTACATCTAACGCGCGAGTTTCACCGTTGTCACGAATCTGACCGTTACCAGTGGCTAGCACTTCACCTTGTGAAGGCTTTTCTTGAGCAGAACCAGGAAGCAAGATACCACCAGCCGTTTTTGTTTCTTCTTCTATGCGGCGGACAACAATACGATCATGTAAAGGACGAATATTCATCAATATGTCTCCAATAATTTAGTTATTTACAATAAGGGTTTATTTGAATTAATGGTCTCAATACCAATATCTATAAGCATTACCGCTTAAAAGCAGCATTCTAAAGATAAGCTTTGAGCTTGTATCAAAAAGTGGGGGCAAGATGGGCTAGCTTCAAGTGTAAACGCCAAAAATTTACAAGATTATTCTAGGGTCTGTTGAACATTCAAATATTAGGACTGCTGATCGCTAAAATCGCATCAAACCTTTTATCGAATCAGCGTAAACCGACGATAATGTCGAGACCTTAGCTAGGTTTGCAACAACGTTTGGAGTGATTTTAGCATCAGCCTTTCAGGGCAGGACTATTTTTTGCCAATACATGGCGAAATTGTCTAACCTAGAATGACTAGGCGTCAAAAATTTCACTGCGTATTGTCTAAAAAATAGCCACTGCCAGTTCCACATTTGAATGTTCAACAGACCCTAATGATAATTCGGTATTCAGTGTTTTCTATCATTTAATATTATTTGGCAAATGCCATGTACTAACTTTGGAAAAATGAGAAGTGAATATATTGAGGAATGCTGGCTGGATAAAAGGCTGAATGAAAGGCGGCTAAATCGCGGTACTTAATATAGAACCTGTGTTTTATTTGTCTCTTATTTCTGACTTTACAGCAAGTTACCTCTAATCGTTGGATCAAGCTTTATAGCAACATTTGCTACAAGCACTACACGTACCAGTCTGCTGTTGCTCTTGAAAATGTAACAGAGTATGACCATTATAGGGGCTAGAAATATAAGCTATCAGCATAATAAGAACTATCGATAAAAGCTGCTATATCAGCATCATATTAACTAAGGAACATCCATGAGTTTTTTATCAAAAAATAAAAAGTCATCAATAGCCGATTCTAATAACACCACACGTAGCAAGTCCAAACTCTTAACCGCCTTGACCACGGGCGCCAGTATTGCTGCAATCGGAGCTTTAAGTATGACCGCACCTACCCTTGCCAGCGCAAAAACCATTCAACCATCGAACGCCAATTATAGCTTTACGGTTGAAGACAAATATAAAGGCACGGCTACCCGTACGCTCAACAAATCGGGCAATACATGGAAGTACAATGTCAATGCACGGGTGGCTGGCGTCGCAAGTGCGGCACAAAATAGTACGTTTACCATCAATGGTAACAATGTGGTCCCAACTCAGGCCAGTACCACCTATAAGCTCCTAGGTATTGGACGTACACATAAATTAGACTTTAACCCAAGTAGCAAAAAGGTCACCAGTAACTATAGAGGCAAAACCTCAACCATGAGTATGACGCAGCAAGCCTTTGATGATTTGAGTCTTGAGGTGCAAATTCGCCAAGATTTACTGAACGGTAAATTCTCAGGCAATTACTATATGGCGAAGAAAGATAAAATTGAGAAAACACCCTTTAAAAAATCTGGCAATACCAAAATCACCGTGCCAGCTGGTACCTTTGATACCGTGCGCGTCGATCGTATCCATGATGACAATAGCCGCTCTACCAGTTTTTGGTTAGCGCCAAGCTTAGATTATTTACCGGTAAAAGTAAGTCAGATTAACGATGGCAAAAAGATGGACTTAGAATTAACCAAAGTCAATTAAGGCTTTTATCACACTAGTAAAAAGACGAAAAAAAGCGGCGCTCTAATGTAGAGCGCCGCTTTTTTATGCTGGTAAATCAAGAATAAACGACTAGCGAGAACGAGGCTGCTTAACGACATTATTCATCGATGGCAGACGCTTTAGTAAAATAAATAACCAAACATTGATTGCAAATAGTAAGACAAAATCAAGCAAATAAACCAAAATTTCAATCACGCTGCTGCCATAAAAACGAGTAAACAGCACGACCCCACTAGCCCCTAAGTATACTAAGGTCAGCATACTGCCAATCAATAGCATATAGGGCGAGCGGCCGCGTAATATCACTGGTGTCAAGATAAAAGCCGGAATCAACCACAGCGTTTGCCAAGCGATGCCACCAATGATATCAGGGCTAGTCGGATTAAAAACACTGATCATAATCGGCAAGGCCAGTAACCGGTATGCCATCCAAACCAACCACGTGAGTAGCAAGCGTTGACGCATCGGTGCAATAGGCTTGCCAGCGTCAGTAGCTTTTTCTATTGGGGCATTAGCCTTGTTATCAGAACGGTTAATAGCCATTAGAAGTATCTTTTCCTTATAAGCAATATATCAGTGCGGCTTAGCATCAGTGCGACTTAGCGACCAAAGTTAGCCTTTGCTAAAGCCGTCGCCGTAATGGCAAGTCTACGACCTTGCGCAATTGCCAATTCACGCTCATCAGCAGATACCGGTTGATCATGCAACGCGCCGCTAACATGACTCACGCCATAAGGCGTACCACCACGATTGGTACGATTGAGGGCGGGTTCTGCATACGGTATACCCACGATCATCATGCCATGGTGCATCAACGGTAACATCATGGTCAGCAGTGTCGTCTCCTGACCACCATGCATCGAGCCGGTCGCTGTAAATACCGAAGCTGGCTTGTTTTGTAGATTGCCTGCCAGCCAAAGGGTGACCGTATTGTCCCAAAAGTATTTCATGGGCGCGGCCATATTGCCAAAGTGCGTCGGGCTACCAAGTGCCAGACCGCTGCAATCTTTGAGATCATCCATCGTGCAATACAAATCACCGTCGTCCGGTATCGCAGGCTTGCTTGCCGTGGTTTCGGGTGCAACGGTAGGCACAGTACGGATACGTGCGGTCATGCCAGCATCCTCAATCCCTTGTGCAATCGCATATGCTAATGTCTTAGTCGTACCATAACTCGAATAATAAAGCACCAAAACATAAGGGGTGGTCTGACTCATTAGCAAAACTTCCTCATAAAATCGTCGACGTTATTGTCTTTAGCAGTATTCGCAGTGTACCAGCGTTTTACGCTGCCATTAGGCTGTCAATTTTTGCACAGCCACTTCTATGCCTGTGTATCGTCCAAGGTTAAACACTAAAATATATGTGCACATTATGCCCCAGTCATTGACTGACATGCAAACAAACGCTGCTCGACATTGTAGCGAGCCAAACCCGTTAACGGTGGCTACCGTGCATTTTGACACAATTATTTGGCAGATGCGGGCGGTACATTTTTGTTACACTATTGTCACTCTTATCGCTGCTAAATGGTCGACATGGAAAACTTATTAAAAAAACTCCCATTTTTACACCAACGATGGTTTCAGTTCTTACGATTTTTGACCCGGCATTTTTTTGAAGACAACTGCCAACAAAAAGCGGCGTCACTTACCTATACGACCATGCTATCTATTGTACCGATATTAACGGTGCTACTGATGATTTTATCCTCAGTACCAGCATTGGCTTCGGTCAGAGCACAGATTTATGAGGTGATTTATAGCAACTTGCTGCCACAATCAAGCATGCAGGTCAGCGAGTATATCAATAGCTTTGCGGAAAAATCATCAAACCTCACCATCATTGGTGCGATGGTGTTATTTTTTACGACCATCATGACTTTGACGACCATTGAGCGCGCTTTTAACCAAATCTGGCGCGTAGAAAATCGTTCAGGTGGCATCAAAAGCATGCTGCGCTATTGGACCATCGTTACCCTAGGGCCGCTTGTGTTGGGTACGGCATTTATCGCCTCAAGTACCGTGCAAAGCCTGAGTTTTTTAAACCGCCAAATTGCGGGTTATGGTATTGATTGGTCTTTTTGGGTACAAGCCGTCTCAATTGGCATCACCATCGCTGGTTTTATCGGGATGTATTGGTTTATCCCAAAAGCTCGCGTGCCAGCAAAAAATGCAGCGATTGCCGGTATCTTTGTTGCCATCGTCTTTGAGCTGATGAAGCATCTTTTTGGTACTGTGATGGCAAACTTTACCAGTTACGAAGCGATTTATGGTGCTTTTGCCGCGCTACCTATCTTTTTATTATGGATATATTTGTCTTGGAATTTAATTTTGTTAGGGGTTGAGATTAGTTATACCTTGACGATTTTTGAAACTGAGGAAGTCTACCCACGCCATCCACTGCTTAGCTTGTTAGACATGCTAAATCTCGTATATACCCATCACTTAGAAGGTGAAGCGGTTAGTGAACAAGCACTGCGTAATGTGCTGGGTCGCAAAGAGCTACCAAAGTGGTATACCTATATTAACTATCTGCAAGATAGCAATCTCATTACTATGACCGAAGACGATGACTATGTGCTCAAAAAAGACTTGAGCAACATGACGTTATGGGACTTTTATCGTACATTGCCTTATCCGCTGCCCATTAAGGATGAGCTGGACGAGATGAATCAAGAAGATCAAAAACCTTGGCTAAGCCTATTGGTTACTCGATTTGAAAATACTGAGGCATTTGCCAAAGCACAGCTAAACTTACCATTGGGCACTATCTTCACAAACAGCGAGCCTCGCAAAAAATCAGCAAATGACGACGCTGACTCTCATCCGCATAAGAGGGACAAACTGTTTAGAAAAACGATGACTACCCCAACTCAGCAATTAGCCAAAGATACTTCAGACGTTCATAATGATGTCCCGCATTTTGACCCTGTGGCGTATGATAGAGACAGCGATGTAGATTGCGACAATCATGACCATGAAATTATTATTCCTAAAGACACTGGCGAACAACCAGTAGAGACCGATGCTGGTAGACGCGAAGGTAAAAACACTATCATTACTGAAGCAGACAATCCAAAAGCAATATGAGTAAAATCAGTAATTGAGCGGTAATAGTACGGTTAGCAAGGGAAACCCACCCCGGTTGGATGTCATGCTTGCCGTACTTTCTTGTATTGAACTGATGATAAATTTTAACCAACAAAGCAATATAACTGTCAAATAACTATAATTTTGGATACCTCAATACCTATGGCAGCCAATGACCATGCTAAAAACAGCCTCTTTACCCGCGCTGTCAATACAGGACAAAACGGACTAAAAAATCTCGCACAGTTATGGTCGCTAAAGACGCTAACCGACTTGCCTGATCGCTTTAGAAACCTTTGGGAGCATTTGATTGGCTCTTATTGGTTTATCCCGACTGCTTGTGTACTCGTGGGTATAATACTTGCGCCTATCTTAGTCACGATTGATGAGCACTTTGACCGTGAAACCGTCAGGGAGCTAAGTTTTGCCTTTACGGGCGATGATGATGCGGCACGCGCAATTATGACCGCGATTGCAGGGGCGGTACTTGGCGTCGCAGGTACCACGTTTTCGATAACTATTGCCGTATTGTCGATGGCCTCCTCGCAATTTGGGCCGCGATTGTTACGTAATTTTTTGACAGATACGCCAAATCAATTTGTCCTAGGTGCGTTTATCGGTACCTTTAGTTATAGTTTATTGGTCTTAAAGTCGATTCATAAGTATGATGTTGCGTTTGGTGTACCGCAGTTAGCAGTAACCTTTGCCATTATCATGGCGATTATCTGTGCCTTGTTACTGGTATATTTTGTTCAACATATGGTACATGCCATTCAAGCATCGCACGTCATTCAAAATGCCAGCAACGATGCGATTAAAAGTATTTACCATTGGTATAGTGACCAGTGTGATATCACACATCAACGTGATGTTGAAGACAATGACGTTGAGCAGTTTTACGCTTGGCCGAAGACGACTATCTATTCGCCAAGCTGTGGTTACTTACAACAAATTTATCTAGAATCTTTGATCACATTGACACAAGACTACGGTGGTGTGGTGCAAATCCATGCCAATCTTGGCGATTTTGTCACTGACAAAAACGTCATTGGCGATTTTTATCAACGCCCAGCTGATCATCCAAACAACTTAAAAAGGACGAAGACAGCACACTTGGCTGTTATACCGCGTACACCCGACGGTATGTTTTGGCAGCGCTTTGCCACCTGTATACGTATTGAGCAGCGCGTAACACACTCTAATGATATCGCTTATAGTCTAGGACAAATGACCGAGATAGCTGTGCGTGCCCTGTCTCCTGGTATTAATGATCCCAAAACGGCGGTCAATTGTGTGCAGTCACTGACTACTTGCTTGAGTATTATCATGCGTCGTCAACCACCAAGTCCTTATCACTTTTATACGCCACCAACGCAAAACGACGACGCTGATACTAGCAAAGAGCAACGATTTACAATGCTAGCTGTCGTCACTCATACACCAAGAATATCAGACTTTATTGATACTTCACTTGGTGAGATACGCCGTTACGCGACTGCCGACTTGATGGTACTAAAAGCCCTCTGTCAGGCAATGGTCGATCTGAACTACGCTCGAGTAAATACAGCACAACAGCAAACCCTGCTGCACGAGCTGAAATTGGTCGCGCGCGCAGGCGAGGAAAATCTGAGCTATATCGAATTAATCGATGATCTAAAAGCCATGTGCCAACAGGCAAAGCAATTTATCCTTGACGACGATGCTGCTCATCAATATTTTGCATATGTTGGTGAGTTTGCTGCCCACATTGATAAAGCGCTACAGACAGAATCAAGCTAATGATCTGAGTTATTGGCACATCGAACGCCAGCAGATAAGAACGAACATCCTATTTACGCAACACTCATAAGCTTTTGGCTTAGAGATATCTTTACATTCACCCTGAGACTTCTTTCATGGCATCTACCACCAGTCTGACCATCCTTGAAATCAGCGCGATTTTTTTATCTATTACCGCTTTATTGACCTATGTTAATCATCGCTTTATTGGTTTGCCCACCACCATTGGTGTTATGGTCATCTCCATTCTCTTATCTATCGGCGCGATTTTTTTGGGCTTTTTAGGCTTTGACCAGCTCATTGATTATGAGGTCAGCTTATTAGAGCAGCTTGATTTTACTGAAGTACTGCTCGATGGCATGCTTTCTATGCTGTTATTTGCAGCAGCGTTGCACGTCAATATTAGTGATTTAAAACGTTATAAATTACCCATTGGTATTCTTGCAGGTATCGGCACCATAGTGTCATCGTTACTCATTGCCACTGCCCTGTATTTTATGCTGCCCCTATTTGACTTTGGCCTACCTTTTTTGTGGTGCTTATTGTTTGGTGCTTTAATATCACCGACTGATCCAATTGCGGTCATGGGTATCCTTGCATCGGCTGGTGCGCCAAAAAGTATAGAAACGGTCATTGCTGGTGAGTCCTTATTCAATGATGGCATCGGCGTCGTTATTTTTGTCTTGCTGCTTGGGATTTTGTCTAGCGGTGATATTCCGACCGCTAATTATGTAGCACATACCTTGGCTGTCGAGGCTGGTGGCGGTGTTGTCTTTGGCTTAGTGCTAGGTGCGATTTTGTATTATTTACTAAAGAGCATTGATAGTTACCAAGAAGAGGTGCTATTAACGTTAGCGGGCGTCATAGGCGGCTACGCGCTGGCCAGTCATTGGCATTTATCAGGGCCCCTAGCCATGGTAATGATGGGATTAATGGTCGGCAACCGCGGTCGCGAGCTGGCGATGAGTGATAAGACTCGCCACTATATTGATTTGTTTTGGGAGTTAATAGACGAAATTCTCAACGCTATTTTGTTTGTTTTGATTGGTCTTGAAGTTGTGATAATCGCCTATTCGGGTAACTTATTTATCGCAGGTGGTCTGACCATTATCATCGCTCTACTAGCAAGGCTGATCGTGGTTGGCATGACTACTAAGACCTTTAGCCGTCAACTTAACTTGCCAGCTGGTGCATGGAAAGTGCTGACATGGGGCGGATTGCGCGGTGGTATCTCGGTTGCCCTAGTACTACAACTGCCTATAGGCACAGAGCGCGATATCTTATTGGCACTTACTTATGCCGTCGTCATTTTCTCCATCTTGGTGCAAGGCTTGAGCGTCGGCAAAGTCGCCAAAAGCATTCGTACGGATGACGAAAAAACAGTATAGTTCAAGTAATACATGACAAAATTTGGAGATATTATGAGCGCAATAGAGTTAGATTTTGGTGCAATTACTATTGATAACTCGACGTTTAAGAGCGAGGGTTATAAATTTGATGAAGGTTTACTTGCCCAGATGAAACAGTTTAAAGAAAGCCCTGTAAGAGTCCTTCAAACCGATATAGTACATAACGAAGCTATCAATCATATTGGTCAAGAAATAACAAAGACTCGCACTGCTATTGGGCAAACGTTGAGGTCTGCGAATAAACAGTTAAAGATAAAATCTGATGTTATAGAAAACGCACGAGAATTACTTTCGATAGATGGTAGTGAAGCTGAAATAGCAGAAGCGAGATTAAAAGAATATTATGAGCTTATCGGTGCTGAAATAGTAGATTCAGAAAAACACACTGATCTTTCTCTTTTAACGAGAATGTACTTTTCTACTGAAGCTCCTTTTGAAGATAAAAAAGATAAAAAAAATGAGTTTCCGGATGCTATTGCATTGTTATCTCTTGAAGGATGGGCTGAAAGAAACGACATAAATATTATTGCCGTTAGTGAAGATAATGGGTGGAAAAACTACTCTGAAGGTTCAAATAGGATCACATTAGTATCTTCACTAGCAGAAGCACTGGAAAAATTTCAGCCTCATAACAAGGTTGCAAGTATTATTGAAAATATAAGAAAAGGCTCTCTACTCGATAATAACAACTATGTTCTCCAAGAAATCGAGCAGGCAATCATAGATAGTATTGATGGTTATGATATTTGGATTGAAGCCAGCTCATATTTAAGCTTTGAATGGGAAGATACTTCTGCTGCTTATATATCTCATTATCTAGATAAGGATCAAGAAGGACTCGTCAAAATTAGAGTTATAAGCATAAACGATGAATCAATAGTTCTGAAAGTAGGAACAACGGTTAAAGTTGAAGTTGAGGCTAGCTTTGATTTTTCAGTACGAGACTCGATAGATAAAGATTATGTTGGTATCGGAACTAATGTTTGTACTACCATTGAAGATTATCATACTGATATTTTACTAACTCTTACTGGAGACTTTTCTCAAGACTTTGATAATATTGAATTTTCTGACATTGAAGTTCTAGAAACTATAGGACAAGCTAATTTTGGTGAAATTGAGCCTGACTGGAAAAGTGAATATGAAGATGAAGATTAATAAATAAACAGTCCTCAAAAAAGCTTAATATTTTAATTGATATAAATTTTTACTTTTCTTTAATATCAAAGTCCACACCATCAAAGAGTTGATCGTGTGGACTCCTACTTATATACAAACGCCTACTATATCAAACCTTTTTGCTTCATATTACGATACACCACAATAACGATGACAATGTTTAAAATAAAAATAGCCAGCTTAAACCAGTCAAAGGGACGGGCGATCAGATAATACAGTTCTATGGGAATAAATATTCCGTAGCCGATGACACTGAACCAATAGGCCCATGTCTTATCTTGCCACAAGCCATAAGCTTCAATGAAACGTATTGCTGCATAGACAAATATAAATAATAGAAATAAAGGCCAATTTTTACTTGCCTGCTGGGCAATCCGCACGGTGCTGTCGATTTGCGGTGCAAGGAAATGACCCAAGTTCTGCTGCCAAGTTTCTGTGGCAGTGGCGAGCCAACGCTCAAGGTCAGTATGCCATAACCATAACGCGACTGCCCCGAGTAGCGCACTGACCCCTTTAGCCACTTCATAGACAGCTACCGCTTTAATCGACTCACTAGATTCACCGCGCAACCTATCGTCATGACTTGACCGGTCATGGCGATTAGCCTTCGAAGATGTCTGTAAATCCTCGTCCCGATGGGGAAAATTAGCCAAAGAACGTCTCCACGACGCGCCCTTGCAATTTCTGATTAAAGAACGGCGTGTTTTTACCATTTGACAGCATCGATTGCGCAGTGACTTGCCACTCGATATTCGGATCGACCAATACGGCACCGCCAATGTGTTCATATTGCGTGCTAATGCCAGCGATTTTTGCAGGATTCAGACAGATTTTATCGACCAACTGCTCTAGCGTTAGTACGTCATCATTGACCAGTTGACATGCCAGCGCCATAAAGGTATCAAAGTTTGAAATACCGGGAGTACAATCGGCAAAGGGCGCTTTTTTGGCAGTACTGTTCAATGGCTCATGATGACTACAAATCGCATCAATGGTGCCATCTCTTAATCCACGACGGATGGCTTGCTGATCTGTATTACTGCGCAGTGGCGGTAACACGTAAGCTTGGGCGTTAAAACCCTCTAAATTGTCATCGGTTAAATACAACTGATGCATGGCCACATCACAAGTAACCGGCAACCCTTTATCCTTCGCCCAGCGCATTAGCTCGATGGAGGACTTACATGACAATTGGCTAAAATGCGCGGCTATTCCCGTTTCTTCGACCATTAATAGCTGAGTAGACAAGGCCACAGTCTCTGCAATCCATGGAATACCTTTTAGTCCATGATATGAGGCAATATAGCCCTCATGTGCCACCCCATCTCCTGACAGACTGGACTCGTCAGGATAAAAGAAAACTTTCATCCCAAAGGTTGCAGCATATTCTAAAGTACGCAGCAATACCAAATCATTGGCAAAAGGTCTACGCGCATTAGAGACCGCAATACAGCCCCCTTTTTTGAGTCCTGCGATATTAGACGGACGCTCACCTTCCAAACCTGCCGTTAGTGCACCCAAGATATGCAAATAAATACCGCCATCTTCAAGCGCGCGCTCACGCAAACCTTTTAACAGCGAGCCGTTTTCTAAGATAGGATTGGTATCGGGTGGCGTCACTACATGCAAAAAACCATTGGCTCGAGCAGCGCAACCTTCTGACTTTAGCGTACCGTGTTGTTGTTGGCCTGGTTCACGTAGACGGGCACACAAATCAACCAACGGTGGCAGTAACCACATCTCGCGTCCAGCCTCAAGGCTAGCCAGCTTATCTCTCGCAGTATCTGAAAGTGATGCTTTAAAAGTATCAGGGAGATGGTCAATGAGCGGTGCATCAGTATTGAGCATAGTAGACATGAGCGTTATTACCGTATCAATAAAATAAGTGAGAATAAAACAGCGCAGCAGCGATTACTTACCAGCTGCTTGATGAGCGCGTTGACCTTCCATCGCAAGCGACAATACCGCCATACGAATAGCAATACCGTTATTCACCTGCTTTAAAATCACAGATTGTGCCCCATCGGCAACGCTAGAGGCAATCTCCACCCCACGATTCATAGGCCCTGGGTGCATCACCAACGCATCAGGTTTAGCAAGTGCGACCCGCTCTGGAGTGATGCCATAGTGCTTATAGTATTCATTTGATGACGCCAGTAATGGCGAGCCAATACGTTCGTTTTGAATTCTCAAGCCCATAATCACATCGCAGTCTGTCACACACTCATCCATGTTTTCATAAACTTGCACACCAAAACGCTCAATGCCTTTGGGCAGCAATGTACGTGGTGCGCAGACGCGAATATCTGTAACGCCTAGCGTTTGCAAGGCGCTGATGTCCGAGCGCGCGACGCGTGAATGCTTTATATCCCCAACGATTGCCACCGATAATTCTTCAAAAGGACGCGGCGCTTCACGGTGAATGGTGAGCATATCCAGCATCCCTTGGGTCGGATGGGCATGCCAGCCATCACCGCCATTGATGATAGCAATGTCTGGTGTGACTTCGGTCGCCATAAAGTGGGCAGCGCCTGAAGCAGAGTGGCGTACGACGAAAATATCCGCCGTCATGGCTTGTAAGTTCCACAAGGTATCTCGCAGGCTTTCCCCTTTTTTGGTGCTAGAGCGTTCAATATCGATATTGAGCACATTGGCACCCAGACGTTTTTCTGCCACTTCAAAGGTCGTACGCGTGCGCGTTGAGGGTTCAAAAAACAGATTCATCACCGTGTAGCCTTCCAGCTCAGGACGATTGATTAGTTGTCCATTATCATCAAAAAATGTCTCAGCTTTGGCAATAATCGCCTGCAATTGGGCTTTATTTAACCCTTCTACGCCCAAAAAATGCCGGATGCCGCCATCTGTATTAAGCTGTGGACGACTCAACGAGGTATTTAGTTTTTGATGAATGGTATCGGGGTCGAATTTGGCATAATCTGTCGGTGAGATGCTGTGTGTTGCGCTACTATCAATAGAATTTGACATAATGACAAGTCTTTATCGTTGGTTTATATGAGTCAATAATAACGGATTATTCATCTTTGTTTGTTCATTTATAGCGGATACGCACAGATACAGGGACATTTAGGCGCTTATTTGCTACAATTTACCCTAATAGTATAAGCGATGTAAAACAAGTTCGGCAGCGCTATTAGATAATAGTCATAGACCTATACCCACCACAATAAAAAACCAGTTCTCTAAAACTATCAATGAATAATAACAGAGATAGTGTAGCTGATTTTGTGTGTGGGACAAAGACGCCGTACCACCTATTTAAATATTTACCTGCTCCAAGAGTGGTTAATGCTACCTGCAAACTGCTTTAGCGCTTATCTTTTTTCAAATTTCTAGGCCATTTATTAGGAAGCCTCATGACGACCTTAGCACACTATTTAAACGCCAATGCGACCAGCCCTGCATTGAATGACGTCATTATGACGGTCACAGACGTTGGCAAAACTATTTCGCAGTTGCTTAGAAAAGGGGCATTGGCAGATATCTTGGGTGAAGCCGGCAATCAAAACGTCCAAGGCGAAGAGCAAAAAAAGCTAGACGTACTGGCAAATGATTTATTGCTTGATGCGTTGGAAAAAAACACCCATTGCGCAGGTGTTGCCTCAGAAGAGCTTGATGATGCTACCGCCGCCAATGCTGATGGCAGTCTTTTGGTATTGTTCGACCCCCTTGATGGCTCATCAAATATCGACATCAATATGGCAGTGGGCACTATTTTCTCTATTTTGCCGTATGAGCGTCAAGGTCAAACAAGTGAAAATAGCGATTATTTGCAAGCGGGTAATAAGCAGCTAGCAGCTGGCTATTTGTTATACGGCACTTCTACCGTCCTAGCATTGACCATAGCAGATAACGTTGTCATGTTTAGCTTAGATCCAGACACCAATGATTATGTACTCATTGAAGACCATGTCCAAATCGATGCTGATACAAGCGAGTATGCTATCAATAGCTCAAATTATCGCTACTGGCGCGCGCCCATGCAACAGTATATCGATGAACTGATTGCTGGCGAAGCTGGTGTGCGTGGTCGCGATTTTAACACCCGCTGGGTTGCCGCCATGGTTGGTGATGTGCACCGTATCTTATGCCGCGGTGGTCTCTTCACTTATCCGTTTGATACCAAATACGCTCACAAAGCAGGGAAATTGCGCTTGATGTATGAAGCCAACCCAATGAGCTTATTAATCGAGCGTGCTGGTGGCGGTGCTACTGATGCTGTCCATCGTATCCTAGATATCGAACCGACGGATATTCATCAACGCGTCCCAGTGGTACTCGGTAGCAAGAATGAAGTCAATTATATTAAAGACTTACATGTGAAGCATGCTGGTCAATAAGTCAGCCAAACCAGTCCGGCAACACTCATTATAATGTCCATCACTGATGTTGATTTATAATGAGTGTCCAAATTCTCTATCTTTTTTTCTAAGCGATCCATTATGGTAGCAAATCCCACCGAGCTGATTACCTCAGATAAAAATACGACGGTCAAGCTGGTCAAGGCCCTATTGGCGCAAGCTCGACAGCGTAAAAAACAAGGTCAAACTGTCATCGAAGGAATTCATCTCATCGATGCAGCTCTGCGTAGCGACTACCCATTTACCCAAATATTGCTAGCAGAATCCGCCCATAACCATTCTGAGGTACAGCAGGTTTTAACTCGTCTGCCAACCTATACGCCTATTCTAACGCTATCAGACTCGCTATATGAGAGTATTCGTAGCTTGGGTACGGGTATCGATATTATGGCGCTTATCAATATACCGACGCCTAGCTTAGCGATAATTAATGATGACTGCCTGATTCTGAATGATGTTCAAGACAGTGGTAATGTTGGTACATTACTACGCACCGCAGCAGCAGTTGGCATTAAGAACATACTCTGTACCGATGCCACAGCACAAGCATGGTCTCCTAAGACGCTAAGAGCAGGTATGGGTGCGCAGTTTGCCCTAACTATCTATGAAGGTCTAAGTGTGCAAGACATCTTAGATTATGTCCAAGTACCACTTTTAGCGACCAGTTCACATACCGATACGATTATTTATCAACATGACTTGAAAGAGCCAATCGCTTGGATTATGGGACATGAAGGTCAAGGCGTTTGCGATGAACTGATGCAGTGTGCCACCCCTATCGCTCTACCACAGCCCAATGGTCAAGAAAGCCTCAATGTCGCCATTGCAGGCTCATTATGCTTATATGAAACGCTACGTCAAAGAAGCTACTCTTAAAGCGCACTGTCATTTATGTAGTACAGATAAAAGATTGATAAAAAAAAGACTGGATAAATATATTTATTCAGTCTTTTTTTTATTTAGATCTGATTCACTCAACTCTACATACACATCAATTTTGTGCTTCCATAAAGCTCGCGGAATAGTTGTTCGGTGCATTAAAGTTAGTAAAACTAATACTAATAGATTTTTCCAGTCCATTCACACAATGCCACCACCCGATAGGAATGAATAATGCATCGCCAGCTTCAATAGTGATTTCAACTGGAGTCACATGCCGCATCAAAGGATGTTTCTTCAGATCAAAAGTAGGAAAATTTACTTCACTATATACGTGTAAATCATTGTATAACCAAGGTACTTGCCATGCTGGAATCAATGTTACTTTCTTAGCACCATATACTTGAACCAGCATATTATTGGTCAAATCGTGGTGTAGCGGTGTAAAGGTTCCTTTGGGTCCCATCCAAAAATACGTACTAAAGGCCGCATCATTGTCTAAAAGCTGTCGATAACCTTTACCAAAATCACCGATGTCATCGAGTGCCGGTTTAATGGTTTCAACGTTTTGTTGCGTATTATTAGCAGTCATATAATAGTTGTTACTTTCGCCGTCATTTTCTATTATATTAATAAATTCAGACATCAGCATTGATTTACGATACTTATCAGAATGACGTTCAAAAAGCGCATCATTCTCGCGGTTGAACTGCACCTGAATTTCTGCATCCCCCAACGTATCTGCAAAATACTGTGGGCTCCATTTTTTTAGTGCTGGCCAATGGTCAATGCCTTTTTTTAGTACCACAGGCTTATGTTTACTATAGTAATCTTTGATAAACACCTCAAACGGTGGCGTATCGATCACATCAATTTTCTGATTATAACCAGGATCTAACTTGGCCAAGTCATCGCAGGTGCTAAGCAACCATTCTCGTTTTTTTAGGAGCTTAGCGGCTTTAACGCCTGCCTGTAGGTAAGGACTTTTAGAAGCCGTTTCTATTTCTAGTAATATCTCCGCATGACTAAACCCTTGCTGCGTCAATACGTTCGCAATACTGTTTTTACTCGTGCCTTCAAGCAAATTGGTAGCGACCCATTCTTTCCAATTATTTGGTAGCCTACGAATCGGTTGTTTACTGTCGTTTGCTGCTACCTTAAAATCATCACTCAGTGCGACTTTGATTTGAGCGTCTGAAAAGTGATTATCCTTTAGTGTTTGAACGATTATCTCTGCTCGAACACCGCGCATCATATTCGTTGTTACCCAATCATTCCATTCTTGAGGTAAGCGTTCTGACATGTTTAATCCTGCCTCCATTAGTATCTCCTAATCCCTTAACGTACTAATTAATTGGTCTATCATTTAGTCATCTATAGTCAGATCAATCTGAAAAAATACAAATCAAATGATAGTATCAGTATAGTAGCTGACATTTATCGATTTGACTAGCGTGTACCCTCACTTTGATAAGTCTTATAAAATCTAAGGCGTATTACCGTTTTGAGAATAGTAATAAAAACAAGCTAAATTACAGCGATATAAAAAGTGGCATATAGTTGATACTAAATAAAATGGGTACATGACATTATGATGCGTGACTGGCACAAACTTTTCTTGCTTGCTGTGCCTACGCAGACAGAGGCTACGAAAAATTTATACCAGTCACGCTGTCTCTTTTTTATATTGACCTGACTATAGAAAATATCAGCATCTAAAATATCCAATAAAAAAGCCCCCGATTCATTGAATCGGAGGCTTTACGATTTATCATAGATTAAGCGATATCAGACGCTTAATCGTTCAAGCTTACACCTTGCTGGTTAGCTCAGGCAATGCTTCAAACAAATCAGCTTCTAAGAAGTAATCAGCAACGCTAGCGATAGGCGCTTCTGGGTCATTGTTAATAGCAACGATGACTTTAGAATCTTTCATACCAGCCAAATGCTGAATCGCGCCTGAGATACCAGCAGCGATATATAGATCCGGTGCAACGATTTTACCCGTTTGACCGACCTGCATATCGTTTGGTACATAGCCTGCATCAACAGCAGCACGTGATGCACCAACCGCTGCGCCTAATTTGTCGGCTAATGGCTCGATGTACTTGGTGAAGTTTTCACCATTGGCCAATGCACGACCACCAGAGACAACAATACCAGCTGAGGTCAATTCAGGACGGTCAGATTTCGCCATCTCTTCGTTAACAAAGCTTGATTTACCTGTTTCTTGTACGTTATCGATTGCTTCAACTGTGGCTGAACCACCTTCGCTCGCGACTGGATCAAATGCGGTCGTACGTACAGTCAATACCACTTTATCTTCTGATGTTTTAACAGTCGCTGTTGCGTTGCCTGCATAGATAGGACGCTCAAAAGTTTGCGCATCTACGACAGCAGAGATTTCTGACAACATGCTCACATCAAGTAATGCCGCAACACGTGGCATAAAGTTTTTGCCAGTCGTTGTAGCAGGTGCAATGATATGGCTGTAATCACCAGCAATATCAGCAACCAATAGCGCTATGTTGCCAGCCAATTGATGCTCATAAGCTGCATTATCAGCCAATAATACTTTAGCCACGCCTTCAGCTTTTGCTGCTTCATCAGCCACTGCTTGCGCGCCACTACCGGCGACCAATACATGGACATCACTACCCATTTGTTTAGCAGCAGCGATAGTGTTTAAAGTTGCCTTTTTTAGACTGGCATTGTCATGTTCTGCATATACCAAAATTGCCATTGTTTTTATCCTTTATTTGTTCGTATCATCTATTCATGTGGTCATCTGTTCGTAAAATTATTCGTACGCTTAGCTTTAAAATACACGAGCAGCGTCATGATAATTTTACACAGAATACGCTATAACAAAGTACTAGATTACTTTTGCTTCGTTTCTTAGCTTATCGACCAATTCATCAACTGACTTCACTGTAATACCAGCTTTACGTTCAGCAGGTGGCACAACTTTAATAATCTCTTGCTTAGAAGCCATATCAACACCAAAATCAGCTGGCGTTTTTTCATCAAGTGGCTTTTTCTTCGCTTTCATGATGTTAGGCAGTTTGGCATAACGTGGCTCATTCAAACGTAAATCAGTCGTAATCACCGCTGGCAGGTCAAGTGCAAGCGTTTGTAAACCACCATCAATTTCACGTGTGACGTTAACTTTATCGCCTTCAACTTTCACTTCTGAGGCAAACGTACCCTGACCAATGCCCATCAATGCGGCTAGCATCTGACCAGTCTGGTTGTTGTCGTCATCAATCGCTTGCTTACCCAATAGGATAATATCTGTAGATTCAGACTCAGCAATGCTTTTCAGAATCTTAGCGATTTGCAGTGGATAAGGCTTGGCGTCAGTCAATACTAAAACACCACGATCAGCACCCAATGCTAGCGCTGCACGGATTTGCTCTTGTGACTCTTTTGGACCAATTGATGCCACAATGATTTCATCAATCACACCCGCTTCTTTTAGACGAACGGCTTCTTCTACTGCAATTTCATCAAAAGGGTTGATTGACATCTTAGTGTTAGATAGATCTACGCCAGAGTTATCAGCTTTTACACGAACTTTTACGTTATAATCAATGACACGCTTGACCGCTACTAATGCTTTCATACGTTCCTCGTTTATTAATGTTATGAATTAAAAAATTGTCAGTTAAGAACCAAAGGTTCATCTTTTAAACTGTCGTTCAAATCGTCGTTCAAAGTGCTACTTAAGGTCGTTACTGCCTCAACAGCAAATTAATAGTCAGAAATGCCAAAACAATACCAAAGGGTATCGGTCTACTATTCCCTACTCATCAAATCTGTTAAAGCTAAGCCAACCGTTATTATCAGACCTATCTATCTTGCGCGAGCAGCGCCTTAAGGTCAAGGCAGTGCCGTGAATAATGCGTCATAAATTTGTCACTATTATTAAAAAAATAGTTTATAGACCTATTATTTACGGTTTCGTTCTAATAAGGGGCTTAACCTTTTGCCCTTTATAGCATTATCATCGCCTTACTTACTTAACGTTTTGTTATTATTTATCACCTCAAAGCTTTTTATGCGCTTAAAACACTTTATAAAGTGCTTTTATCAGGCTTAATCAACAAATCACTATCACGAATATCATCAAACAACGACCAATCGGGAGTGGTGTTATCATTTTTAATGACACTCATGTCCCCTGTGGTTTCCATAATAACTGCAAAGACTTCGCTCTTGGATTTGAGCCCATTTTTGCGTAGTACTTCTTGCACATCACTGGTACTCAAATTCGCTTCTTTTAGGTTGTCCAAAAAATATTCACCATGCGCCATTAGTATGATGGCCTGATTATCAATCAAGGATTTCAAGGGTTTGACTTTACGTCTGATAACTGAGATAACCCCTTGAATCATAAATAGCACAGCAACGGCGAATAAGCCTTGTAACAAAGACGGGCTATCGGACAACACTGTTGAGGCCAGTATGCTACCAATACCAACTGTCATGGCAAAATCATGGCTCGAGAGCTTAGAGAAACTTCGTAGCCCCATCAATCGCGTAAATAACATGAGTCCTAAATAAAACCCAAGCGCTGATAATGAAATACCCAATACTTGCTGCCATTCAATTGAAAACCATGTCTGCCACTTCATAAAATACCCTCTTTCCTGCATTTTTATTACGTAAATACGTTACATTATTTGGAATCATCGACCGTTCAAACCGCTAGTATTTAACGACAGTTATTTTCAATGTGAAATAAATGGCACAAAAAAAGCAACCTGATGAGAGGTTGCTTTTCTTTAAAGTCTAAACAGTATTTTTATTGTTTTAACAAACAAAGAAATCTATACATCTTGTTAAGATTAACATTGCTGAGAATACTGTTAACAGTGATACTCAACAGCCGTTAAAATTAGATGGCTTCGATTTGCTCAGCTTGTGGGCCTTTTTTGCCATCACCTAAGATGAAAGATACTTTTTGGCCTTCAGCTAGGGTTTTGAAACCGCCACCTTGGATAGCGCTGTAGTGAGCGAATACGTCTTGTCCGCCATTGTCTTGAGCGATAAAACCAAAACCTTTAGCTTCATTAAACCACTTTACAGTGCCTTCAACTTTATCTGACATAAATTTTCCTGACTCTTTAACTGTTGGCGAGACGTGTGTCATCACCGATTAATTGATATATACCCTAGATTTTTTGCTGAATGCGGCGGCTTAAACTCATAATATATCAAAGAGATAACTTATGGTTTTTGCCTCAAATCCATTGAGTACAGCTTGATTATAACAGTTTTTTTTGACTGCAACATATTAAATTACAGAGTTTTGTAAACAATATAAGAAGCCTTTAATCACCATTTAGCACCGTACTTTAATGGCTCGTTATCTCTTCTAGACCCTGTTTATTACTGTCAATTTTAATATTCTTGTTATATATATTCAATAATAAAAATTAGATCCTATCACTTTTTCCATACATTTACTGTGCTATAGGTAGCCATGGTGAGGTCAACACCAGTAAGCAAAGGGCAAAAAATATTAAAGAAAACGATTGGCTATAAGCAATATACTTAGCTGGTATGACCAAATCTTTGGGTGAATCTGGGATACCTTTACGCTTTAACAATTTGGTGCCGTAAACCCAACCAAACACCGTATAAATCCCGTATGCCGCAGGTACTGCAACCGCTAACGGCGTTAGATCGATCACGTATAACATCACCACAGAGATAAAAAACCATGATGTGTCTAGCAGCGAGCTGATTTGAAAAAACTTAGATTGTGGCAGCTTGCCATCGGTGCCTTTGAGCATCTCACCTTCGATCCAAATCAAAACAGCCACGACAGCACTAAGAGTAATATACACGAATTGCGGCGTTAGCCAGTCTGGAAAAGATATTTGCACAACATACAACCTGTAATCTATGGAAAAAAATAAGAAGAGAAACAACCACCGACATAGTCATCTAACTGAACCGACGACGCTTGCTTATATTGGGTGCTATTGCTAGTTTTCAACCGTTACTATTAAGACATTTTCAAAAATATCTTTGTATTGATAGCAATAAAAAACCCGTGCTATCACTCGATAACACGGGTTTCTTTAAGACTTCTTAAGCCTTATTATCATAAAATATTGACTTAGTTTTTGTCTTTATCGATGATTTTGTTGCCGCCAATCCAAGGCATCATGCCGCGCAGTTTAGCACCAGTCACTTCGATTTGATGCTCAGCGTTGTTACGACGACGAGCCGTCATTGATGGATAGTTAGTAGCGCCTTCACTGATGAACATTTTTGCGTATTCGCCAGATTGGATGCGTTTTAGCGCATTACGCATGGCTTCACGTGATTGCTCATTGATGACTTCAGGACCAGTCACATATTCGCCATATTCAGCGTTATTACTGATTGAGTAGTTCATATCAGCGATACCGCCTTCATACATGAGGTCAACGATAAGCTTAAGCTCATGCAAACACTCAAAGTAAGCCATTTCTGGGGCATAGCCTGCTTCTGTTAGCGTTTCAAAACCCATTTTTACTAGCTCAACAGCACCGCCACAAAGTACGGCCTGCTCGCCAAATAAATCGGTTTCAGTTTCGTCTTTGAACGTGGTTTCGATGATGCCTGAACGACCACCACCAACTCCAGCTGCGTAAGACAAAGCTAATTGCTTGGCTTGACCTGAGGCGTCTTGATAAATCGCGATCAAATCTGGAATACCGCCACCTTTGGTGAATTCGTTACGAACGGTGTGACCAGGCGCTTTTGGGGCAACCATGATGACATTAAGATCGCTGCGAGGAACAACTTGGTTATAATGAATCGCGAAACCATGAGCGAAAGCTAACGTAGCCCCTTCTTTGATGTTCGGCTCAATCTCATTGTTATAAAGCTCTTTTTGGAACTCATCAGGGGTCAAAATCATAACCACGTCAGCAGCTTTAACTGCATCAGCAACGTCAGCAACCTTTAGACCAGCGTTTTCCGCTTTTTTCCATGAGCTTGAGTTTGCGCGTAGACCAACAGTCACATCGACATCTGAATCTTGTAGGTTAAGTGCGTGTGCATGGCCTTGTGAACCGTAACCAATAATCGCAACTTTTTTGCCTTGGATAATCGATAGATCGCAATCTTTATCATAATAAACGTTCATAAATAGAGTCCTTTTCCTCAATCATGGCGTGCCATGGATAATAAACGCTTATGCAGTAGCCATTATCGTAAAATGGTCACTAACATAAGTGTTATGTTAATGGTAAATAGATAGATTCTAACTAAAATTATTTTGATTAACTATTCAGTTGCTCAGCCACTAAGCGTATTAAATACTCAGTGTTTTTTCTCCACGTGCAATACCAATCACACCCGAACGTACCACTTCTAAGACACGTTCTCGACCGATAGTATCGATAAAACCATCGAGCTTAGCCGTATCACCAACGATCTGAATCGTATAGAGGTTGGCATTGACGTCAACAATTTGTGCACGGAAAATATCTGCGCTGCGTTTGATCTCTTCACGTACGCTACCCGTTGCGCGAACTTTGACTAGCATTAACTCGCGCTCAACGTGAACGGTGTCTGATAGATTAAGCACTTTAACCACTTCAATCAATTTATGCAATTGCTTGGTGATCTGCTCAATTCTTTCAGGAGAAGTAATCGTCGTCACTGTCAGACGCGAAATACTCGGATCTTCCGTTGGGGCGACGTTTAAGGTTTCGATATTATAACCACGTTGTGAGAACAAGCCGACTAACCGCGACAACGAACCCGCTTCGTTTTCCATCAATACCGAAATCAGATGTTGTTGTTGCATTAGGTACGCTCCCCTTTGGTTAACCACATATCACGCATCGTCTGTCCAGCGATTTGCATTGGATACACATGCTCATTACGATCGACATAAACGTCAATAAATACCAGCTTGTCTTTCATTGCCATGGCTTCTGCAATTTGTGCTTCCATGGTGGCAGGATCAGTAATCTTAATACCAACATGACCATAACTTTCAGCTAGCTTGACAAAGTCTGGTAATGAATTCATATAAGATGACGCATGACGACCTTCATACAGCATGTCTTGCCACTGTTTTACCATACCTAACTGAGCGTTATTTAGGTTCAAGATTTTGACCGGTAGATTATATTGCAGGCATGTCGATAGCTCTTGAATATTCATCTGAATAGAGCCTTCGCCAGTAATACAGACCACATCACGATCTGGATTAGCAAGCTTGGCTGCCATTGCATACGGTAAGCCAACGCCCATCGTACCTAAACCACCCGAATTGAGCCACTGACCCGGCTCTAGATAAGTATAGTAAAGCGCGGCAAACATCTGATGCTGACCGACGTCACTGGTGATAATGGCGTTGCTGTTGGTCACTCTGTCTAGTGCTTGTACGACACTTTGTGGCTTGATGCCGTTTTCGGTACTGGTGTCATAACGCAGACCATGACGCTTACGCCATTCATTAATCTGTGACCACCAATCTAGTAAGGCATGCTGCTCCAATTCTTTATCTTCACCGATGATCTCTAACATATCCGTAAGAACCGATTTTACGTCACCAACGATAGGAATGTGGGCAAGAATAGTCTTGGAGATAGAAGCTGGATCGATATCGATATGAATAATAGTCGCATTCGGGCAGAATTTTTTGACGTTATTGGTGACACGGTCATCAAAACGCGCACCAATCGCCAAAATAACATCTGCATGATGCATGCTCATGTTGGCCTCATAAGTGCCGTGCATACCGAGCATGCCCAAGAACTGACGATCAGAGCCAGGGAATGTTCCCAAACCCATTAGCGTATTGGTCACTGGCAAGTTTAGACGATGTGCAAGTTCGGTCAGCTCTTTATGGGCTTTACTCCAAATCACGCCACCGCCAGCATAGATAACAGGACGCTGCGCTGATAATAAGGTTTCAACCGCTTTTTTAATTTGGCCGCCATGCCCTTTCACTGAAGGCTGATACGAGCGTATAAACACCTCTTCTGGGTATTCATAGGCATATTTTTCGCTAGGCGCGGTCATATCTTTTGGTACGTCAATGACGACAGGACCTGGACGACCAGACTGCGCAATAAAAAAGGCTTTTTTGACAATCATTGGAATTTCGCTAGCATGGCGTACTTGAAAGCTATGCTTCACGATAGGACGAGAGACCCCGATCATATCGGTTTCTTGGAACGCATCTTCACCGATTAGGCTGCTTGGCACCTGACCTGAAATCACCACCATCGGAACTGAGTCCATGAATGCGGTGGCAATCGCAGTTACTGTATTGGTAGCACCAGGACCTGACGTGGCCAGCACGACACCTGTGTTACCAGTTACTCGCGAATAAGCATCAGCCATATGGCCGGCTGCTTGCTCATGACGCACTAAAATATGTTCGATGTTTTCTTGCTGAAACAACGCGTCATAAATGTGCAGCACTGCGCCGCCTGGATAGCCAAAGATATATTTGACACCCTCATCCGTCAGCGATTGCACCAGCATCTCAGCACCAGATAGCATCACAGGCTGCTTGCTACCTTCAGCAAGACGTTGTTGCTTTTCTTCAAAATTTTTGGCGGCATTACCTGTTTGGGTATGTCCCGTCATATTCGGACTTTGCGTGGTTTGCGTCACTGTCATCACCTTTTTTTGCGGCGAGAATTTGCGTTATTTTATAAAAGAAAACAACCACGTTTGGGCGTTATTTTAAATCTTATAAAAATGATTGCCAATCCTTGTCCATATCAAGAATGTGTGCCCACTATATTTAAGTAATCGCGTCGTACAACGCAAGATAATACTCAAACACAGCAATGTATTTGGGGTCAGTTTTGTGACAGGAGTTTATCGATATACCATGACAAGATGCGAATGCATCTATAAAAGAGGCTTATTACTTATGAGCGATAGTGTTTATAAAAGAGGCGCTGCTATAGCTAAAGTCATAAAATAATTCTAATAGCCAATACTACGTCATAAGATCATCTGATCTTATAATAGACTAATAAAAAACATCATAACCAAATATTGTTTTGCATTTAATGCAAGCAATACAACCGCAAAAATCCACACTTAGCGTATTTCAAATAATAAGTTTATCTTAGTCATTGTAGACAGATAAGTCCGGAGACAACATATACAGTCATTAATAATAATCGCTATGATCATCATTTTTGCCATATCATTATCACAAAGAAAATAAAACGACGTAAGCTACCGATAAGTAACCCGTAGTTCTCATTCTCAAGTGCCACGGCAATATCATAAAAGCCGCTCACTGACCAATCAACTGCTATTATATTCAATGGTTTGAGTCCTATTGTCAAGAAAAACTTCTAAAACCCACCCCTAACTATTAGTTATTAAATAATGTACATTCATAAGCATTATTTGCTAAAATCAAACGCTACTGTATTCATATTGTTATTTATCAATGTAAATACTGCCTTTAAATAAATATCTACCTTTATTTTTTACCCCCTTAAGAGGACCGCTACTATGGCATACACGTCTACTATACATACCCCTGCCAAGCTGCTCATCAGCATCAGTACTGCGTGTATGATAATGCTGTCAATGAATGCCAGTCATGCTATCCAAGTGTATAAATCAATTGGTACGCATGGTGAAGTGAAGTACAGCCAGCATGCGCCGCAAGAGGGTAGAAATATTGAAGTGATCGAATTTCGTAGCGATGGTAGACAGAACAACGCAGGTCAGCTAGCGGGTAAAACAGAGGCTAACCAAAATACACCTACTCAAAGTGCAGAAGAACAGCGCGTTGCCCAGCTAGAAGCACGTATTAAGGATCAAGAAGCGCAGGCTAATGCACAGCGCTGCCAATCACTGCGTAATAACCTAACCAATCTAAACGTTGGCGGGCGCATCTATGAGATGGATAGTGATGGCAAACGTGAATACTTAGATGGTCGCGAAATCGAGCTTAAGCGTGAGCGCGTGCAGCAGGCCATCACTCAGTATTGTAATGGCTCTACGACCTAATCTTGATGTAATACGGCTACTGCTCTACTTAATTTTGATTGGCAATCAGTTGCATCACATGACGAATGGCTGCTGGCATATCTTGCGCTTGTAGCCCGCGCTGTCCAATCAGTAGCGAGCTATTATGTTGGTAATGGTCAGTATCATTCACCAAGGCGTCTCCTGCTAGCGCATGCAGCAGAACCGCTTGGTGTAAGCAGCGCGCTTCGTCTTCTAGATCTTGTTGTGCCAACAGCCCAGCAATCACCCCAGATAATACATCGCCCATGCCAGCGGTGGCCATACCAGCATTACCTACGCCGCAAACATAAGTATGCGCTTGCGAACCCTTCTGTTCTAATACCCTTTGCTCCAGTACCAATGAACCAGCGCCTTTTAACACCCAATCACCGCCATAAGTTTCAGCACACTGTTTTATAGCTGCTAATCGGTCATCTTCTACTACACTAATTTTCTTATCAAGCAACCTAGCCGCTTCACCACTATGCGGCGTCAAACAAACCTGATGATCCATGCTGTGTTGTCGCAGCTGAGCGATGAGTTCGTGTTTATGGGGATGCTCACGACTCTCCATCTGCAATGATGCCAGATGATAAAGACCATCTGCATCAATGACCAGTGGCTTCTTCTCTGTTATAGCAGCCTGAACATAACCAATGAATAATGCTTGCGCCTTTTTGTCACGCCCCAATCCCATGCCAATGGTAACGACGCTAGCGTCCTTAATTAATGTTTTCACCCCTTCTTTATCGTGCAAATCAATCGTCATCGCATCGGGTAATGACGTTAGTAAAGCGCCATGAAAGGCATCGTGACAAGCCACAGTAATTTTGCCCGCACCTGTCGCCATGACACTACTGGCAGATAGTATGGCTGCCCCGCCCATACCTTGCGAGCCATCAATTCGATTACCACCAATGACCAAGACGTGACCATAGCTGCCTTTGTAGCTGTTCTGTCGACGAGCATTTAAAGCGTGCGCTACAGTCACTAGAGTGGCGGCTGAGTTGTTTGACTGAGTCGGTATTAACGGCATATCAATCACGCTTCCGCTATAGTCCATGCCATCTTTAGTATGTAAGCCGAATTTACGGGCGATCAAACACAGCGTCACGTCAGCTTGTATGGCAATGCGCTCAAATACTTGACCAGTAGAAGCCACTAAGCCACTCGGGATATCAACGGAAATTGCCAAAGCATCATTGGATTGCGCTACCTTGTTAAAGGTGCTAATAGCCTGCTCGTAAACACCTTCAGGTGCACGGTCCAGTCCGATACCAAATAATGCATCGATATAAATATCAGCTTGCCAGTCCGCTCCTTTTATCTCACTTCGATTGGCACTACTATCCTCAAAGCGTTGATAATTTACCTTAGCAAATAGCGCTATTTGTTGCGCTTGCTTAGCATCGGATACGACGTCGTGTTTGTCTACTTTGTTAGCAATTTCTACTTGATAATCTGTATCTAGATCCTCGGCAGCATAGCCAACTGCGATTACTTTTACCTCCCAGCCTGCCTGCTGCAAATAGTAAGCTATAAGCCAACCGTCACCGCCATTGTTCCCCTTTCCTACCCAGATACTCGCTCGTTGCTGACAAGCATTACGTCGATAGACTTTATGATCAGCTGAGGCACCAGCTTTCAGATATTTTTTCTCATAGAGCTGTTCTATATGCTGCGCCATTTGCCAAGCAGCTTGCTTCATTAATCCAAAGCTATCATAACCTTCTGCAAACCATGCTTGCTCCATAGCGTAGACTTGCTCGCTGCTATATAGGGCTATCGGTCTCGTTGTGTCTGATGGAAATACATTGGATTGAGTTTGCATACCGTTCCTCGATTATTTTTATTGGTTTTTTATCATATCAAAACTTGCTGGTTATTCGCTTGTCTAAGCTTAGCAAAAGCTCACTTTGACTTATGTATCAATATGAAATGTGAGTTTATTTGCTTTTATACTTGCGCTCTTAGCTCACTGGCTTATCATATCGGTATTCACTCTATTTCCTGCTATCACACATGAATAATCCTTCTAAAGCAAACTTGCCTGTCCCTTTAAGTCAGCAGAAAACGTCTCCTGAGCCTAACCCTGCGCCCGAAAAAAAGATTACTGTGAGTAATAGCCCAACATTTGCTACCACCGCAGAGGTAAAGCAATGGATCAAGGCTCAAGCACAGTCTTTAGGGTTTGCCGACTGTGGTTTCCTATCCGTGCATCATCCTTTATTTACTCAACAAATTGAACAATTGCAACGGTGGCTGGATAAAGGCTATGAAGGCCAATTGCAGTTTATGCATAACAATCACCACCTACGTGCGCATCCTGCCCAACTGGTAGAAGGAGCAAAAACCATCATCAGCGTGCGTATGGATTACCTCACTCAGACACCTACCCCGCGTGCGGTCACTGATGATGATCATCCCAATCAGGGTATCATTGCGCGTTATGCCAGAGGCCGCGATTATCATAAGACAATGCGCAGCCGCTTAAAGCAATTGGCCTTAAAGATAGAAGCGATGCTTGCCGAATGGCAGCATCTGGATATTGGGGCTGAGGCAGAATTTATTTTCAGGCCTTTTAGTGACTCTGCCCCTATCTTTGAGCGTCCTATTGCAGATGCAGCAGGACTTGGCTGGACGGGAAAGCATACGCTGCTGCTAAACAAACAAGCGGGCTCATTCTTTGTGCTGGGTGAGTTGTTTATGAGTCTTGAGTTGCCGGATGATGAACCAGTAAAAGAACATTGCGGCAGTTGCAGTGCCTGTATTGATATCTGCCCAACCCAAGCGATTGTCGCACCCTATGAGCTCAATGCTTCTGCCTGTATTTCTTATTTAACGATTGAGCATGATGGCATCATTGATACCAAATATCGACGGGCGATTGGCAACCGCGTCTTCGGTTGTGACGACTGTCAGCTCATTTGTCCGTGGAATCGCTACGCCAACCTTACAACCGTAGAAGATTTCACACCACGGCATCAGCTTGACAACAGCAGTTTGCTTGAGCTGTGGCAATGGCAAGAAGCAGAGTTTATGAAAAAAACTGAAGGCAGTCCGCTCAGGCGCACAGGCTATGTGAACTTTTTGCGCAATATCGCCATCGGACTTGGCAATGCTAATCCCAGTACAGAAATCGTCACTCACCTACGGTCTAAGTTAGGCTTGCATAACGACATGCTGGACGAACATATTAATTGGGCGCTTACGGAACAAACTGAGAAATTAAATATCAATAATCGGTAAACCTATGCCTTTTAGACACAAAAACGCCTCTTACTAAAGAGGCATTTTTTATTCTATTGGACATACTAATGCTGATTAAGCTTAGGAGTTATGGATTAGAAATTATGGATTAAAAATTACGGCTTGGGAATGCGCAATACTTGACCAGGATAAATTTTGTCTGGATCAGACAGCATAGGCTTATTGGCTTCAAAGATTTTTGTATAATCACCAGATGAACCATAAACATCTTTAGCTATCTTAGATAGGCTGTCACCAGACTTTACAGTATACATCGTAGATTCAGGCGCATCTTCTTCGATATCAATGTTATCAATGACTTTAGCGACATTTTGGACATTACCAATAGCGATAATGGCTTTTTCACGGTCGGCCTGTGTTTTGGCGTTACCGCTGATTTCAGCAGTATCCGTTGAACCGTTATATTTGATTTTTAGGTTACTGATATTGAGGTTCTGCTGCTGGATGCGACGTAGCAAAATGTTGGCAACCGATTGTGCTGAAGGCTCACCGCTGGCGACAGGCGTACTAGCATCTGCTTTGGTTTCTGATTTAGCATCATGCTTTTCGTCGTCACGGTTAAAAATCTTATCACCGATGTCTTTTGCGAAACTAAACATACCCATATAACTGCTCCTTGAAATACTATTATTTATTATTAATCGTTATTCTTTTAATGGTAATTATATCTAGTAATTACTATTATTTCTTGTTTACCATTATTAGTATAGGCAAAGACACATATGATGAATAGTAATAGTATGTTGAGTAATGTTGATTTGGCGTAGCTTATGTTAATGAAATGAATCACTAGATGAGCATAAATGACTGGGATAGACTCTTAGAATAAATAACAAACATAAAAAAACCGCTTATCTATGCTGTATAGATAAACGGCATTGTAAGACTTGCTAAGCAAATAGCGGGTTATAGCTGGGCTTGTACGTAGTCGATTGCTTTTTGAACCGTCGTCAATTCAGCTGAATCTTCATCAGGAATAGTGATGCCAAAATCGCTCTCGAATGACATAACCAATTCGACTAGATCCAATGAATCAGCGCCTAAATCTTCCATAAATGAAGCATCGTTGTTGATGTCTTCAACGTTCATACCTAATTGCTCAGCTACTGCCGCCTTTACTCTTAGCTCGGTATCATTACTCATGTAGATTACTCCTTTATCATCTATTATTTTTAATAAACTGCGATAGCGCGATAGTTAAACGTTATCGCCTAGTATATAAAATGGAATTTGCCAGATCAGCATTGCCGTCTGAGTACTCTATGACACGTTATACGTTCTGTCTAATGTCTAGTAAAGCCCTGCTATCATACAGGGCTTTGACGTAAAAGTATTCGTCATTATAGCACCCTTTATTATAGTTTACACTCGTTCACACAGTTTTTTATTATAAGTATGTAACACTTGTGCGTCACCTACATATACATGCCGCCGTTGACAGGAATAACAGCACCTGTGATGTAGCTGGCTTCATCACTGGCTAAGAAATGCACTGCTGCTGCGATGTCTTCTGGCTGCCCAAGACGACTAATAGGCACGGCATCTAGCATCGAATTTAGTAGGCGCTCGTCAAGCTCATCCGTCATATCCGTCTCAATTAAACCGGGTGCCACACAGTTGATCGTGACTTGGCGTGAGCCGATTTCACGTGCGAGTGTACGGCTGAAACCTTCTACGCCCGCTTTAGTCGCTGCGTAATTAGACTGACCAGCATTGCCCATTTGAGCAACGACAGAGGTAATATTAATGATACGACCACGACGCGCCTTCATCATACCGCGTACTGCACGTTTGCTCATACGATAAACCGATGTCAAATTGGTATCAACCACGTTCTCCCAATCTTCATCTTTCATGCGCATCAATAGACCGTCTTGGGTAATACCAGCATTATTGACCAGCACTTGCACCGCGCCATAGACGCTTTCAATTTCTTCAAATAGCTTATCGATTTGTGCCGTATCGCGTACATCTAATACACGGCCAATACCACCACTATCATGTAGATAACCATCAACAAGTTCAGCACCTTTTTCTGTGGTGGCTGTCCCAATCACGAAATGTCCTTCCTTTGCAAAACGTTTGGCGACTGCCTTGCCAATACCGCGACTGGCACCAGTCACTAGGGTAATCGTACGGCTCATGATAATACCTCCATTAATTTATCAAGACGGGTGGGCTTGTCAGTAGGATAGCTGGCAATTGGTTGCGCTTGACGCTTGGCCAAATTGCTCAATACATTGCCACTGCCACACTCGATTAAAATATTAATTTGCTTATCAGCCAGCTCTTGCATGGTCTTTGACCATAGTACTGGCTCACTTAGCTGCTCGGTTAATGCTTGCTTAATACCTGCCGCACTACTCTCAACACGCGCATGACGGTTTTGAATAACCGGAATGGTTGCTTGATCAAACTTAATAGCTGCTAAGGCTTCCGCTAAAGCACTACTTGCTGGCGCCATAAGCGCACAATGTGATGGCACGCTCACCTTTAGTGGGATGGCTTTTTTGCCAGTATTTTTTACTTTATCGATGACAGCTGTGACGCCTGCCGCATTTCCTGAGACCACAACTTGTCCTGGACTATTGAAATTTGCCGCTCCGACAATCGCGCCATCAACATGCTCGGTTGCCTGCTCGCACAAGTTTTCCACACGATGATCTTCAAGCCCTAGCACTGCTGCCATCGCTGTATCGATACCTACTACCGCCTCCTGCATCAACTGACCGCGCGTATGTACCAATCTCACCGCATCAGCAAGAGATATCACTCCAGCGGCACAAAGGGCGCTGTACTCACCTAGAGAATGACCCGCTAGATAGCACGGCGCTTTTTTGAATTTTGGTTGTAGAATACGCCAAATGGCAATACTAGCCGTCAATAAGGCTGGCTGAGTATATTGCGTTTGATTGAGCTTTTCTTCATCCTGACAAATTGCCCATAAGTCTTCACCCAGTGCTTCGCTTGCTTCAGCAAAAGTATCACGAATCTCTGGATAAGCTTCAGCGAGCTCGCTGGTCATACCAACAATTTGTGAGCCTTGACCAGGGAAAAGCACCGCAATGCGGGTTGGCTGTTTTTTTATCATATCGGGTACAGAGGCCATAACCAATATTCCTTATGTAATTGAAAACATCCCTAAAGATAATCGGGAGTATTGTAAAATTAGGGGCGGTCTAGAGTTATATTTTTAACTGATCACTCAGACAGCTGATTATAAGTAAACTATACACTGACAGATACTATTATCATAGCTGATGAAAAAATGAGGCGTTAAGGTAAGATAATATTTAGCTTTTGACAGTTTTTTAGGCACCGCATTTGATAAAAAATTACGTGATAAAAACCAATGATAGGGAGCTACGTCATAAAAAATTCATAGCAAAAAGCCAAGTTATCCCACCACATAATATATGGTAGCGAAATAACTTGGCTTTCTTTAGCTCAAAACTTATTGCCTAATAATAGCGGTACAAAAAGCCGTAAAGTGCCATCAGCACCATCGTATTGTTGCATCACTGATTAAATAGTCAATTAAGCGTCTTGACTGACCTTGAACAACTGACGACCACGATAAAAACCATCTTTAGTCATGTGATGACGACGATGTTTTTCACCAGTGGTAGCATCTACGCTTAGCTCAGCCACTTCCATACGATGGTGTGAACGGCGCATGTCACGACGAGAACGGCTTTTACGACTTTTTTGAACAGCCATGATATAGCTCCTATACTTAAAAGGGATAAGCTTAAAATTCAGCTTTAGTCGATACTGACAGAGGCTATATAATCACAACAACCTAAGTCTTACGCATCATTAGTTAAATAGATTGCCACGTGCATTAAAATGCTAACTACGTCTAAAATCTATAGTCAATTTGCCTAGTCAGTTTTTATCTGCAAGTAACCTGTTGCTAGAATGCAATAAACGGGACATTATACGCATGTTTCATCGATTAATAAAGCCCTGCATACGACTCTTCTGCACAAAGCCGATAAAAGGCATTCTAAATCAATTGAATACAGCATTTTTTCTTTTATAACTTGCCTTTCAACGATGCTAAAGCGGCAAAAGGATTTTCATTTTCTTCTTCTTCAGGTATCTCACCAAATTGCTCAACCGTCATTTCACAGTCATCGTGCTTCGGTGCCATCGGTGTTTTAAGCAATATTTCATCTTCAACCAATTTTTTCAAAGGCAATAAGCGCTCTGGCGACTGCTCAGTAATGACTTCATCAAGCAATAAATAGTCCTGCTCTTCATTGACTAGGCGCACTTGGCTCTCGTCATCGAGTAGTGCAATATCATAATCATCAGTTAAGTCAGTGGCTACGGGTTGCAAGCAGCGCTGGCAAGTTAGCCATACATCACCCGCCAATTTAAATGATAGATGTAAGACATTATTACGACGATAAAGATTGGCAGTGAGCTGGATTTTTTCTTGTTCATGCTCGGTCGTCAGTATAGCGGAAAGACGCTCAAAAGAGGTAGGTTCTATCTCTCCTGCCCACTCAAAGCCAGTGTCTTCCCATTTATTTAAGGAAAGGTGTTCGGGCATATTACTCGATATAGGATTCTGCATATTATCAGCTTGAGCCGCTGAAGGCTTGCTTACTGGAGTGCTTGACATACGCGGCCTCATTCATCAAAAACGGTGTATAATATTGCCTGCCATACTAGCGGAAAGCGCTGAGTAGCGCTAGCGCTAGTATGTTAAGATTTTTTGACCTTTGGGTTGCCTCACATTTTTATTTACTCATTTCATGTATAGAGTACCAACAGTCTCTTATTTTTTATTCGGTCAATCTTCTATCTATGATATCGCCTACCGCCAACCCTGATTTTTCTGCATTGTGGTCTTCTATTGATAAGGCTCTTTTGCTTCAACATCTCACTGACTTAGAAGATACAGCTATAGAATGCCCTATGAGCAATCTAAAGACTTGTGCACTCAATTCTAAAGTAAATACAAACCTAAAAGATTTAGCAGATCAATGGCAAAAACTGTCTAAGAAAAGCGCTTCTATAGCAGATACTGAAAAAGCAGCAACCAATTGGCTTATCTGTTTATTTAATACCGTGTTTGCCAAGCATCAAGTGATATTAGTATTTGGTGATGGTGAACCAGAATATTTCCCTACTCAGAACAATCAGCCAGCGCGAATCGAGTTTGCCAACGGATTTTTTGCTAGTGCGCTGCATGAGCTAAGCCATTGGTGTGTCGCTGGTAAAGAACGTAGAGGCCTACCCGACTTTGGCTACTGGTATGCACCAGATGGGCGTTCAGCCTCTCAGCAGCAAGCATTTGAGCGCGTAGAGATTAAACCGCAGGCGCTTGAGTGTTTATTCACTCTTGCCTGTGGATATCACTTTCGAGTCTCACAGGACAATCTGTTTGCCGACTTCGATACCAGTGGTAGCACTTTTGCTCATGACGTTTATTTACAAGTTGAAGCCTATATTGCCAAGCCAGTAACGCTGCCACGTGATGCCAAAACTTTGCTACGGGTATTATTAAGTGTTTGTAACGATAAATTAACTAACAGCTAGCCACTATAAATCTCTATAAGGTTCATGACAGCGATGCTTGTAAACTGTTAACGATTTCCTACCAACCGTAACGCCTTGCCAATAAACTTATATTTGCTTTAAGCTATACTGATAGATAAGTAGCTTTTGTGGCACAGCTAAGACAAAGCTAAGCTAGCAAAGGATTAACTCATTACTACTCTTATTTCTTTCTAGCATTATTTATTTGATAACAACTCATCCACCATCTCAAAAGCATATAACCTATAATTATAAAACAAGGAACTATTATGCAAGTGCTCTATATTCATCCCGAAAATCCGCAGCCACGTCTTATTGAGCAAGCCGCTGATCTATTACGTAAGGATCAGTTAATCATTTATCCTACTGATACTAGCTATGCTTTTGGTTGTCGTTTAGGCGCAAAAGACGCCCTCGAAAAATTAAAACAAATCCGTGAGCTTGATGATAAGCATCAATTTACGCTATTGTGCCGAGATTTAAGTGAAATTGCTAATTATGCAGCAGTGGATAATGTGCAGTTTAAGCAGCTTAAGGCTCATACGCCAGCTCCTATTACCTTTATTCTTAATGCCACAAAAGACGTACCAAAGAAACTGGCACATGCGAAGAAAAAAACCATTGGTATTCGTGTGCCAAGTAATCCTATTGCCCAAGCACTCTTGGCAGCCATGGATGAACCTATCCTAACCAGCTCATTAATATTACCAAATCGCGATGATATACTTGATGATCCATTTGAAATAGAAGATCTGTTAAGCAACCAAATAGACGGTCTCATCAACGCAGGTATAAAGACCACTAAGCTAACCACTATCGTTGATATGACCAGTAGCCAGCCTGAAATCATCAGACAAGGTGCTGCTGACGTTAGTTCTTTGTTGTTGTAACTACTTATTTAAACGCATAAAAAAAAGCTCCAATCGATTGGAGCTTTTTTATGAATCATATATTCAGTATAAAATTAGTCACGATCAACCAATTCTACATATGCCATTGGCGCATTGTCACCATCACGATGACCGCATTTTACGATACGCAAATAACCACCTGGACGCGTCTGGTAACGAGGACCTAACGTGCCAAATAGTTTGCCTACCATAGCTTTGCTACGCATACGACTGAATGCTAAACGACGGTTAGCAACGCTGTCTTCTTTAGCCATAGTGATCAATGGCTCGGCAACGCGACGTAGTTCTTTAGCTTTTGGTAAAGTTGTTTTGATCAGTTCATGCTCAAATAATGAGTTAGTCATGTTCTGAAACATTGCCTTACGATGACTGCCGGTACGACCCAGCTTGACTCCACTCTTACGATGGCGCATAGTCAAAAATCCTTAAAGTTTAACGGCTACGATAAGAAAAGCGATCATCAACACGTAAATCAGCTGGTGGCCAGTTATCTAGGCGCATACCGAGCTCTAAATCTTTAGACGCTAAAACGTCTTTGATTTCCGTTAATGATTTCTTACCAAGATTTGGGGTTTTTAGAAGTTCAGTCTCTGAACGTTGTACCAAATCACCGATATAGTAAATGTTTTCAGCTTTCAAGCAGTTGGCTGAGCGAACCGTTAGTTCAAGATCGTCCACAGGGCGTAATAGCACCGGATCAACCTCTTCTTTCTCTTTCACAGGCTCAGGCGCTTCTTCAGCTTCTAGGTCAACAAAGATAGAAATCTGTTGTTGTAAAATAGTGGCTGCTTTACGAATTGCTTCTTCTGGATCTATAGTGCCATTAGTTTCAAGCTCAATGATAAGACGATCAAGATCAGTACGCTGCTCTACACGAGCGTTCTCAACCTGATAGGCAACACGAAGCACAGGACTAAAACTTGCATCAAGCTTTAAGCGTCCAATTGCCTTAGTATCACCATCTTCACGGCGCTGGTTTGCTGGCTCATATCCACGACCCATTACTACGCGCAAACGCATCTTAAGATGACCACGATCACTCAATGTACCCAATACCAATTCTGGATTGATGATGTCAACATTGTGTGGTAGCGCGATATCTGCAGCAGTAATAGTGCCTGGACCTTGTTTATCCAAGGTCAAAAATACTTCATTTTGGTCATGAAGCGTAATTGCCAAGCCTTTTAAGTTCAAAAGCAAGTCAAGTACATCTTCTTGTAGCCCTTCAAGCGTAGAGTATTCATGGTCAACGCCATCAATCTCAGCTTCAATGACTGCAGCACCAGGTAATGAAGATAACAAGATACGACGTAAGGCATTACCTAGGGTATGCCCAAAGCCGCGTTCTAACGGTTCGAGCGTGACTTTCGCAATCGTTTCGTTAACCGTATCCACGTTAATGGCATTCGGCGTTAGAAACTCAGTTGCATTTAGCATCATGATGTCACCTCGATTTATTAAACTGGTTTAATTAACGTTAATTGCTCAATGCCATTTTCATGACATCGAGCAGTACGTCATTTACTTAGAGTATAGCTCAACGATCAAGCTTTCGTTGATTTCAGCAGGTAGATCAATACGATCAGGCGCTTGTTTAAACGTGCCTTGTAGTTTGCTGTGATCAACATCTAGCCATTCTGGAATACCACGTTGTGTCGCTAATTCGATAGCGTTTTTAATACGTAGTTGTTCGCGAGACTTCTCTTGGATAGCGATGACATCACCATCTTGAAGCTGAATTGATGGAATATTCACACGAACAAACTCATCACGGCCAGCTTTTTTTACCATAACAGTACGATGACTGACTAGCTGACGTGCTTCTGCGCGAGTTGAGCCAAAGCCCATGCGATATACAACGTTATCTAGACGGCTCTCAAGCATGGCTAGTAGGTTTTCACCGGTAGCACCGCGCTTACGAGCAGCTTCTTTATAGTAGTTAGCGAATTGACGCTCTAGTACACCATAAATACGCTTAACTTTCTGCTTTTCACGCAGCTGTAGAGCATATTCTGAGGTCTTATTACGGCTAACGCCATGTTGACCTGGTGGACGACCAGCTTTTTTCGTTTTAACATCGTATGGTTTAACACCAGACTTAAGGCCTAAGTCTGTACCTTCACGACGTGATAATTTGAGTTTTGGTCCAATATAGCGGGCCATTGTTATGTCTCCTATAAGCTTTTGGGATAAAAAGCTTCGTCTTTAATATTAGACGCGGCGCTTTTTCGGCGCACGGCAACCATTGTGTGGGATTGGGGTTACATCAGAGATGCTGTTAACTTTATAACCCAATGCACCTAGTGCTCTTACCGCAGACTCACGACCCGGTCCTGGTCCTTTGACCAAAACGTCGATATTCTTAACACCATATTCTTGAGCCGCTTTACCAGCGACTTCAGCTGCAACCTGAGCTGCAAATGGTGTAGATTTACGTGAACCACGGAAGCCTTGTCCACCTGAAGTGGCCCAAGCCAATGCATTACCCTGACGATCGGTAATCGTAACAATGGTGTTATTAAAAGACGCATGGATATGGGCTATGCCCTCCGATACTGAACGACGAGCCACCTTTTTGCGACTGCGAGTGTCTTTTGCCATCTTTTAGCTTCCTAAGTTAATTATCTTTTGAGAGGGCGTGTCGGACCCTTACGAGTACGAGCGTTGTTCTTGGTGTTCTGACCTCTAACTGGTAGGTTACGACGATGGCGTATGCCACGGTAACAACCAAGATCAACTAAACGCTTGATATTCATTGAAACTTCACGACGAAGATCACCTTCAGTCATGTAATTTGCAATTTGTGCACGGATAGCATCTAACTGTGTATCATCTAACTGACTAACTTTAGTAGTAGGGGCAATGCCAACTGCTTCTAATATTTTCTGAGCAGTGGTACGACCTACACCAAAGATGTAAGTTAGTGAAATAACAGCATGCTTATTATCCGGAATGTTTACGCCGGCAATACGAGCCATTGATTTCTCTCCATTAAAGAAAAATAAGCGTTATTTATCAATAAGGCATTATTCTTCAGAATTGTTGCTGTTAATACTAAATATATTATGGTCACTGTCGCTGTTTTGGCTTAGTTAAAAGCCTAACCATTGACAGCATTACAAAATATTCTGCATAAACACGGCAAGTGGCGGATGATATCCCATCCGCCGTTATTTTTCAAGTATTAATTTAGATAGTAACAAAAGTTTAAAATTTTATGATACTAAATATTAACCTTGACGTTGCTTGTGGCGCGGTTCTGCTGTACAGATGATATGTACACGGCCTTTACGACGCACAACTTTACAGCTACCACAAATCTTCTTAACTGATGCTTGAACTTTCATAGCATACTCCTTGAAATATCGTACCGCTCATTTAAGGTTGAGTGGGCGATTGAATTAACGTCTGATCATGATATTGATGGGTCATCAAATGCGCTTGAATCTGCGAGATGAAGTCCATTACCACAACCACCATAATCAGTAAAGATGTACCACCGAGTTGAAACGGCACACCAAACGATGACTGGACGACCATCGGCATTAAACAAATAACCGTCATATACATCGCGCCAATAAAGGTCAGTCGGTTTAATACATGATCGAGGTAACGCTGAGTTTGTTGTCCAGGGCGAATACCAGGGATATACGCACCACTACGCTTAAGGTTTTCTGCTACTTCACGCGGGCTAAATACCAATGCCGTATAAAAATAACAGAAGAAAATAATCATCGCGCCAAATAGTACTAAATACAGCGGCTGCCCTGGGGACAACACCAATGCCATATTTTGCAATATTTTTTGTACAAAAGTAGGATCAGTTGATTGACCAACCCACTGCCCTAAACTTGCAGGGAACAGTAACAAAGAACTGGCAAAAATAGCTGGGATAACCCCTGCCATGTTCAGCTTCAACGGCAAATGTGATTGCTGTTGAGCGTATATCTTGCGACCTTGTTGCTGTTTTTGTGCATAGTTGACAGGGACACGGCGCTGAGCACGTTCAATATAAACAATACCTGCAGTAACCGTGATGCCTAATAGTACAAAAATGAACAGTACAATCAGGTTCATCTGACCTTGATTGACCTGTTCGATAGACTGCGAAATCATACCTGGCGTACCAGCCACAATGCTCGCAAAAATAAGCATTGAGATACCATTACCAACGCCGCGCTCTGTAATCTGCTCACCAAGCCACATTAAGAACATTGCGCCCGCTACTAATGAAGTAACGGCTGGAATATAAAAAGTCAAACCAGAGGATAAAGTAAGATTTTGGCTGATTAAGCCAGCACACATTCCTAATGACTGTACTAGAGCTAAAGCAAGTGTCCCTTGACGGGTGTACTTGTTTAGCTTGCGTCGTCCCGCTTCACCTTCTTTTTTGAGGGCTTCAAGCGATGGCAGTACTGCAGACATCATCTGTACAATAATCGATGCTGAAATATATGGCATAATACCAAGCGCCATAATAGACATACGCTCTAGCGCACCACCTGAGAACATATTAAACATGCTCAGAATGGTGTTTTCGTTGCGCGAAAACAGATCAGCCAAGTTAACTGGGTTGATACCCGGAACTGGAATATGTGACCCTAAACGATAAACAATCAATGCGCCGATTAAGAATAATAAACGTGTCCATAATTCGTCATACTTGCGTATGAAGGCAAATGGATTAAGCGGTATACCAGCCGATGACATTGATTGTTTTGACACGTTACTACTCCTCGATGCTACCACCAGCAGCTTCGATTGCTTGCTTAGCGCCTTTAGTCACTTTAATACCTTTAAAGGTATAAGCTTTAGTCACTTCGCCTGACAACATTACACGAGCACGCTTCATATCATGACGGATAAGGTTAGCAGCTTTAAGTGTTTCAATGCTGACCACATCGCCTTCAATTTTATTCAATTCAGACAGACGGACTTCAGCAGTCGTCATTGCCATTCTACTGGTAAAACCAAATTTTGGTAGACGGCGATATAAAGGCATTTGACCACCTTCAAATCCTGAGCGTATGCTAGAACCTGAACGAGATTTCTGACCTTTTACACCACGACCACCAGTCTTACCAAGACCTGAACCGATACCACGACCACGACGTTGGGCAGTTTTCTTTGCGCCAACACCTGGTGATAATTCATTTAATCTAAGACCCATTACGCTTCCTCCACTTTTACCATGTAGTTGACGCGATTGACCATACCACGGGTTGAAGGAGTATCTTCTACTTCAACAGTATGATTAATACGGCGTAAACCCAATCCTTTCAAGCTCGCTTTGTGGCTCTTTAGGCGATGGGCACCCGATTTAAATTGAGTGACTTTCATTTTTTTCATCGTAACTCACCTAGTCTAAGTTAACCCAAGATTTCGTCTACAGATTTACCACGTTTTGCTGCCATCTTCTCTGGAGTTGACATATCACGTAAACCGTTAAACGTAGCGCGAACCACGTTAGCAGTATTGGTAGAACCATAACATTTAGTCAAAACATCTTTGACACCAGCAACTTCTAACACAGCACGCATTGCGCCACCAGCGATTACGCCAGTACCTTCAGATGCAGGCTGCATGTAGACTTTACTAGCACCATGACGTGCTTTGATCGGATGATACAAAGTTGCATCGTTTAGCTCAACAGTAATCATGTTGCGTTTGGCAGCTTCTAGCGCTTTTTGAATAGCAGCTGGCACTTCACGTGCTTTACCACGACCAAAACCAACACGACCATTGCCATCACCAACAACAGTTAATGCGGTGAAAGAGAAAATACGACCACCTTTAACTACTTTTGCGACGCGGTCAACGGTAACTAAGCGTTCTACTAAACCGTCTGTTTGCTCATTTTTATCATTTCTAGCCATGATTAAAACTCCAATCCGTTTTCGCGAGCTGCTTCAGCTAAAGCTTTAACTCGACCATGATATTTAAAACCACTACGGTCAAAGGCAACTTTAGTAACCCCAGCTGCTTTTGCGCGTTCTGCGATCATTTGGCCTACAGACGTCGCTGCATCAGCGTTGCCAGTCGCGCCTGAGCGCAAGCTGCCGTCTAAGGTAGATGCCTGAGCAATCACTTCACCACCGTTCGGAGAGATAATCTGGGCATAGATGTGCTTTGGCGTGCGATTAACCGTTAAGCGATGTACGCCTAAATGACGGATATGCGCGCGGGTTTTCTTAGCTCGACGCAGACGAGCTGCTTTTTTATCAAACATTTCAACTCACCTTATTTTTTCTTAGCTTCTTTGCGAACCACATGTTCGTCGCTATAACGAATACCTTTGCCTTTATAAGGCTCTGGTGGGCGGAAACCACGGATATTAGCCGCTGCTTGACCAAGCTGCTGCTTATTGTTTGATTTCAAAACAATTTCAGTTTGCGTTGGGGTTTCAGCTGACACACCTTCAGGTAGCGTATATTCTACTGGATGAGAGTAACCAACGTTTAGCGTTACTTTATTACCAGTAGCTTGCGCACGATAACCAACACCAATTAATTGAAGGCGTCTTTCAAAGCCTTCATTCACGCCAGTAACATAATTGTTAAGCAGGGCGCGCATGGTGCCAGTGTGCATCATGGCTTCTTTTGAATCGACTGTAGGTGAGAAAATGATCGCATCATCTTCCTGTTTCAGCTCGACCAATTCATGCAGGCGTAAAGACAAATTGCCGTTCTTGCCTTTCACTTCGACCTGCCGATCGTTCAAAGTAACGCTTACGCCGTTTGGCAGCGTCACTGGGGCTTTAGCCACACGAGACATAGGAATATTCCTTAAAAAATTAACTTCTTTATATTAGCGAAAAAACTAACAGGCTAAAAAGCCTGCTAGTTTAGCATAGTTGTTCCCATTAAGCACCATTCAATTTTATCAACTTCAAATGCTTAGCTTTCTTTAAGCTCATTACAAATCATTATGGACTTACAACAGCTTAAAGGGGTTCAAGTAGACTTTGTCGTCTCATCACCAATAGCATAAATGCTAATTAGGCAACGAATGCAACGATTTCACCACCGATACCAGCAGCGCGTGCAGCACGATCGCTCATGATACCTTGGCTAGTCGATACGATAGCAACACCCATACCTTGCTTAACAGTAGGGATAGCGTCTTTACCGCGATGCTGGCGTAAACCAGGACGGCTAAAACGTTGGATAGTTTCGATGACAGCTTTGCCTTCGAAGTATTTCAGTTCAATAGTCAATGTGGCTTTATTGTTGTCTTGTTCAGTAACAACAGCGTTCGCTACATAACCTTCGCTAACCAGTAAATCAGCAATTGATTTACGTAATTTAGAGCTCGGCATTGCTACCGATACTTTGTTAGCCATTTGTGCGTTACGAATACGGGTTAGCATATCCCCAACGGTATCTTGCATACTCATATAGTTACTCCTTACCAGCTTGCTTTACGAACACCAGGCACATCGCCTTGCATGACACGCTCACGCAGCATATTGCGTGATAAGCCAAACTTGCGGAAGTAACCGTGAGGACGACCGGTGATAGCACAACGATTGCGCAGACGTACTGGTGATGAATTACGTGGAAGAGCTTGTAGCTCTAGCATCGCTTCCATACGAGTCTCGTCACTTGCAGTCATATCACTGATAGTTTCTTTTAGCTTGATACGCTTTTCAGCATATTTAGCAACCATTTTTTCGCGCTTTAATTCGCGGTTAATCATGCTCTTCTTTGCCATAACGTCTTTACCTTATTTAAATGGGAAGCCGAATGCTTTGAGTAACGCACGACCTTCTTCATCATTACCAGCTGACGTGGTGATTGTCACATCCATACCGCGGATACGATCAATTTTGTCAAAGTCTACTTCTGGGAATACGATTTGTTCTTTGATACCCAATGAGTAGTTACCACGTCCGTCGAAGGCTTTAGGTGAAAAACCGCGGAAATCACGAATACGAGGAATTGCAATGGCAATGAGACGATCTAAAAATTCGTACATTTGCTCACCGCGTAGCGTTACTTTACAGCCAATTGGCCATTCTTCACGAATCTTAAAGCCAGCAACTGATTTACGCGCTTTAGTGACCACAGGTTTTTGACCAGCAATCGCGGTCATATCAGCTACAGCACCTTCAAGCAATTTCTTGTCTTGAGACGCGCCGCCTACACCCATGTTAAGTGTGATTTTAGTGATTTTAGGCACTTGCATCACATTCGCTAAACCAAGGTCTTCTTTGATTTGCTGCTTTAGTTCATCGTTATATAAAGATTTTAATCTTGCCATTACCATTACACCCTTAGTGTCTTACGCAGTCGCCACTACTTCACCGTTCGAACGATAGACGCGTTGTTTGTTGCCGTCTTCGCCGAACTGATAAGTAATACGATCAGCTTTTTGGGTTTGCGCATTTAATATTGCGACATTTGAGATATGCAGAAAAGCTTCTTGCTTAAGAATGCCACCTTCAACGCCAGTTGCCTGATTTGGCTTCTGATGTTTAGTAACAATATTAATGCCTTCAACTTTAATACGATCGTTTTTTACAGCTTGTACAGTACCTTGTTTGCCTTTATCTTTACCAGCAATCACGATAACTGTATCGCCTTTACGTAATTTTGACATGGATTACCTCACAATACTTCTGGTGCTAGGGATACAATTTTCATAAACTGATCACCACGTAGTTCACGAGTTACCGGTCCAAAAATACGAGTTGCAATCGGTGCTTTGTTTTGGTTTAACAATACCGCAGCATTGTCATCAAAACGCAGAACAGAACCATCAGGACGACGAACGCCTTTTTTGGTACGTACAACTACCGCATTCATCACGTCGCCTTTTTTAACACGACCGCGAGGAATGGCTTCTTTAACCGTTACTTTAATAATGTCGCCAACTGATGCATAACGACGATGAGAGCCACCCAGTACTTTAATGCACTGAACTCGCCTTGCACCGCTATTGTCTGCAACTTCCAGCATTGACTCAACCTGAATCATAGCGTTACTCCACACGTATGAGCAATAAAAACCAGTTGCTGCCGCTAGCACAGTATGAGTAGTCGGCATTTTAATATAAATAACCGCTGCTACTCTTAATGTGAGTGATATACGCTCGGCGCAATCAGCATCCTTAAAAAGGCGGCTATTTTAACAGCTTCTGGCTTTTAATGCAATTTACTTAGATTTTTTCTACTTTTTCAACCACATCAACCAAAGTCCAAGACTTGGTTTTTGAGATTGGACGCGTTTCTTTGATGCGGACAAGGTCGCCTTGTTGGCAAACGTTATTCTCATCATGAGCTTTGATTTTTGTAGAACGACGAAGCTGCTTGCCATACAAAGGATGACGTACAAGACGTTCAATCAAAACTGTGATGGACTTGTCCATCTTGTCGCTGACAACTCTTCCTGTCAATACGCTAGCATTAGCTGTTTGATTGTTATCGCTCATGAGTCGCCTCGTTGTTTCTCGTTAATCAAAGTCTGAATCTGAGCAATCGTGCGACGATTGCCTCTGACTTCATGGGTATTACCCAACTGACCAGTTGCTTTAGCCATACGAATACGGAAAGCATCAAGTTGCTTTTCATCAAGTAACTGGGTCAGTTCTTCTAATGATTTATCACGTAATTCACTGATCTTCATTACATTATCGTCCGCTTAACAATGGTAGTTTTAAAGGGCAGTTTTGCTGCAGCAAGCGTGAAAGCTTCACGTGCAAGCTCTTCTGGTACCCCTTCAATTTCATATAGCACTTTACCAGGTTTGATTTCGCATACCCAATATTCAACAGGACCTTTACCTTTACCCATACGTACTTCTAATGGCTTATTGGTAATAGGCTTGTCTGGGAATACACGAATCCAAATCTTACCGCCACGCTTAATTTTACGAGTGATGGTACGACGTGCTGCTTCGATTTGACGGGCTGTCATACGACCGCGCGTCAATGATTTTAGACCAATTTGTCCGAATGCAACGGTGCTTCCACGATGAGCTAGCCCAGTGTTACGACCTTTATGCATTTTACGAAACTTGGTACGTTTTGGCTGTAACATAGTTTAACCTCTGTCTGAGTTTCGACGGTTTCCGTTTCCGCGACCACGGCGTTTTGGCGCACGAGTCTGCTCTTCTTTGACGGGATTGTAAACACTGTTCATACCGTCAAGGATCTCTCCGCGGAAGATCCAAACTTTTACACCGATGGTGCCGTAAGTTGTCTCTGCACGTACTGACGCATAGTCAATATCAGCGCGAAGTGTATGTAATGGCACACGGCCTTCACGATACCACTCACTACGAGCAATCTCAGCACCGCCAAGACGACCAGACAGCTCAACTTTAATACCTTTAGCACCAGAACGCATGCTGTTCTGTACCGCGCGTTTCATCGCACGACGGAACATAACACGACGCTCAAGCTGGCTTCCGATACCGTCTGCTACCAAACGTGCATCAAGATCAGGTGACGTGATTTCTTCAATGTTGACCTGAGCAGGTACGCCCATAATTTTGGTCAATTCTTTTTGAAGTCTTTCGATATCTTCGCCTTTCTTACCGATAACAATACCAGGACGCGCAGTGGCGATGGTAATCTTAGCGGCGCCAGTAGGACGCTCGATCATGATGTTGCTGATCATAGCGTTATCTAGCTTTTTGCGTAGATACTCACGAACTTGAATGTCGTTAATGAGGTATTCTGAGTATTGTTTAGGGTTAGCATACCAATTTGCATTATGCTTTTTTACAACACCAAGACGAATTCCGATTGGATGTACTTTTTGACCCATAACTTATTCTCCTACCTTTATAGTGATGTGACAGGTACGCTTACTGATACGATCAGCGCGACCTTTGGCACGTGGTAGGATACGTTTTAGCGTAATGCCTTCATCAACGTAGATGGTTGATACTTTAAGCGTATCAATATCTAAACCGTTGTTGTTTTCGGCATTGGCGATGGCTGAGTTAAGACATTTCTTAACAAACACAGCGCCTTTTTTATTACTATACGTTAGGATATCCAAAGCACGCTCGATAGATTTGCCACGAACTTCATCAGCAACGAGTCTAACTTTTTGTGCCGATATGGCGGCACCGCGTAATTTTGCAGTTACTTCCATGGTAAGCACCTTATCTCTTAGCTTTTTTGTCAATGCCGTGACCACGATACGTACGAGTCGGGGCAAATTCACCTAGTTTATGACCAACCATCTGCTCACTTACAATAACCGGTACGTGAGTACGGCCGTTGTGAACAGATAAAGTTAGGCCAACCATTTGTGGCAGAATCATCGAGCGGCGCGACCAAGTCTTAATTGGTTTGCGTGAGTTGGTGTCTAATGCATTTTCAACTTTAGCAAATAAGTGCGCGTCTATGAATGGACCTTTTTTCAATGAACGAGGCATGAAATTCTTCCTTTATTTCTTCTTGGCGCGGCGGCGGATGATCATGTTGTCAGTACGCTTATTGTGACGCGTTTTAAGTCCTTTAGACTTCTGACCCCAAGGGCTAGTTGGATGGCGACCTTTATTACGACCTTCACCACCACCGTGTGGGTGATCAACCGGGTTCATAGCGACACCACGAACAGAAGGACGAACACCACGCCAACGTGAAGCACCAGCTTTACCAAGTGATTTCAAGTTGTTTTCAGTGTTAGAAACTTCACCAATAACAGCACGGCAATTCACGTGTACACGGCGTGTTTCGCCAGAGCGCATACGTAGAATAGCATAAATACCGTCACGACCTAGCAACTGAACACTGGCACCCGCAGAACGAGCCATCTGTGCACCTTTACCGATTTTAAGCTCGATATTGTGAATCACAGTACCCAATGGGATGTTTTTCAGTGGTAAACAGTTACCTGGACGAATTGGTGATAATTCACCTGACATTACAGTATCGCCAACTACTTGTTTCTTAGCAGCGATAATATAACGACGTTCGCCATCAGCGTACTTAAGTAAAGCAATATGCGCAGTACGGTTAGGATCGTATTCAATACGCTCTACTGTAGCTGGGATATTGTCTTTAGTACGTTTAAAATCAATAATACGATAATGTTGCTTATGACCACCGCCGATGTGACGAGTAGTAATACGGCCATTATTGTTACGACCACCGGTCTTGCTTTTTGATTCTAGAAGCGCTGCAAACGGACGACCTTTATAAAGGTGTGGATGCACTACTTTTTCAACAAAACGACGGCCTGGTGATGTTGGCTTTGCTCTTACGATAGGCATGAGTGTAATCCTTATTCGTTATTCGCTGTTTCACTAGTAGAAGCAGTCGTATTTGCGACCTCTTCACCAGCATCAGCCATTTGTACATCTTGACCAGCTTTTAAGGTAACATAGGCTTTTTTATAGTCATTACGACGGCCGATACTTTTACCAAAACGCTTTGTCTTACCTTTAACGTTCAATGTGTTTACTTTTAAAACTTCAACACCTTCAAACATCATCTCAACTGCTTTTTTAACTTCTAACTTAGTAGCGTTAGAGTCAATTTTAAATACCTGCACACCAAGTGAGTCGCCAAGCATTTGAGATTTCTCTGAGAATACAGGTCCTCTTAGGATCTGATAAAGTCTTGCGTTATTCATGCTAGTGCTTCCTCAAATTGTTTCGCAGCTTCGACTGTCATGATCACTTTATCAAAAGCGATCAAGCTCACTGGATCCACTTCACTTGTATCAAGTACATTGACATGTGGGATGTTTCGAGCAGCTAAGTATAAGTTTTCGTCAACTTCTTTGGTAACGATTAATGCACGTGATGCATTTAACTCACCTAACTTTGCGATAAGCTCTTTAGTCTTAGGTCCAGAAACGCTCAACTCTTCAACCAAGATCAAACGCTCTTGGCGAATCAATTCGGCTAGGATACACTGCATAGCACCGCGATACATTTTACGGTTGACTTTCTGTGACCAATCTTGTGGCTTGGCCGCAAATGTGCGTCCGCCCCCACGCCAGATAGGACTACGAATAGAGCCTGCACGAGCACGACCAGTACCTTTTTGGCGCCATGGCTTAATGCCACCGCCAGAAACTTCGGCACGGGTCTTTTGAGCGCGTGTACCTTGGCGAGCACCAGCAAGATATGCGGTGACGACTTGATGCACTAGTGCTTCGTTGAATTCACGACCGAAAGCCGTATCAGAAAGCTCAACTGCCGCCCCTGTAACTGTTTTTAAATCCACGTTAATCCCCTTGCTTAGGCTTTGACTGACGGACGTACGATGACATCGCCACCGGTGGCACCTGGGATAGCACCCTTGATGACAAGTAACCCATTTTCAACATCAACCGATATCACTTCTAGGCCTTGAACGGTAACGCGTTTGTTACCCATCTGACCTGGCATTTTTTTGCCTTTGAAGACTTTACCTGGTGACTGGTTTTGACCAGTTGAACCAATGGCACGGTGAGATACTGAGTTACCATGAGTGGCATCTTGCATGCTGAAGTTGTGACGCTTCACGCCGCCTTGAAAGCCTTTACCTTTACTGTTTCCTGTGACATCAACCATCTGACCTTGTTCAAACAAGTCAGCTAGGATCTCACCACCAATCTCACGACCTTCAAGATCGCTGTCATTGGCACGAAATTCCCAAACACCACGACCAGCGGCAACGCCGGCTTTAGCGAAGTGACCTTTTTGAGCTGCTGTTACGCGGCTGTCACGACGGGTGCCTGTGGTGATTTGGATGGCTTGATAGCCATCTACATCAGTATTTTTTACTTGAGTAATGCGGTTAGCACTGATCTCAACCACTGTTACAGGGATAGATGCGCCTGCTTCAGTGAAGACACGGGTCATGCCGCATTTTTTACCGACTAAACCGATCGCCATTTTAGACCTCTTTATATCTTATATTAATGGGTTGGGTGTTTATGTGCATTAACCCAAAGCAATTTGAACGTCAACACCCGCCGCTAAGTCAAGCTTCATTAGCGCATCCACAGTTTTATCGGTAGGTTGAACAATGTCAACCATACGCTTATGAGTACGGATTTCGTACTGATCACGAGCGTCTTTGTTTACGTGTGGTGAAGTTAGAACGTTGAAGCGCTCAATGCGAGTCGGCAACGGTACAGGACCACAAACTTGCGCACCGGTGCGCTTTGCAGTATCAACAATCTCTTGTGCAGATTGATCAATCAGACGATGATCAAAAGACTTAAGACGGATACGGATTCTCTGGTTAGCCATGCCAGCAAGCTCCTAATATGTGCTTTCGTCATTCTTGCTTTGCAAAGATATGACCAAAAGCCGTTTGGTTAAATATTTACTTAAAGCTGCCTTCTGTTCTTAACCAGAATGAGTTCTTTATCCGAACTTGTAGCGTGCCAAAAGCAAAATAGTTTAAAGCCCCGCCGACCCTCCTATAATGGATGTCAGCAAAGGCATAATGAAATAGTGCTAGAAACGATGCTCTAGCTGTCATAGCGCCAGCTGTTTGATTGGCTGCGCATATATAATTCAGTGGTATATATTATACATAGTATTTCAGTCATTGCAAGAGCAATATCTATGGCATTTCAAGATATTAGGCTTTATAAACAATGTCACTTGTAGTCAATAATTTGCGTTAAATATTTTAGTGATGGGCAAACCGTTAGTCTAAAACGATATCGTACTGCTCTTGGGTATAGAGATTTTCGACATCAAAAGTAATCACTCTACCCAACAGATACTCTAAATCTGCTACCGTATCCGACTCTGAGGTGAGTAATAAATCAATGACTGCGGCATGGGCAACCACCGTAAACTTCTTATGAGAATTATAGGTACGAGCACAGCGCATGATTTCACGAAATATCTCAAAGCAGACGGTTTCAGCGGTTTTGACAAAGCCGCGGCCTTGACAAGTTGAACACGGCTCACACAACTGCTGCCCTAGCGATTCACGAGTACGTTTACGGGTCATCTCTACCAAACCAAGTTCACTGACTTGGGTAATCTTCGTCTTGGCATAGTCTTGTGCCAGTTGCGACTGTAAACTCTCCAGCACGTCATCTTTATGCTGCTGCTCCAGCATATCAATGAAGTCTAGGATAATAATACCGCCAAGATTACGCAAACGCAGCTGTCGAGCGATGGCATGAGTGGCTTCTAAGTTGGTTTTGTAAACTGTATCTTCTAATGAACGTCCACCAACAAAAGAGCCTGTGTTGACATCAATCGTGGTCATCGCTTCGGTCTGGTCAATAATTAAGTAGCCACCTGACTTTAAGTCAACGCGACGTTTTAAAGCATCACGTAAATCGTCTTCAACCCGATGAACGTCAAATAAGGATTGCTCCGCGGTATAATGCACAATTCGATCATAGACGAAAGGCACGAACTCTTTAGCGAACTGCCTGACTTGCTCGTAGACTTGTGCATTATCAATGACAACTTTTGCGGTATCGGTATGTACTAGGTCACGAATCGAGCGTAGTGGCAGAGCCAGCTCTTGGTAAATAAGCTCTGAGCTTTGATGATGATTGATTTCCTGACGACGCGCGCAGATAGTCCGCCAAAGCTGCAACAAATAATAAATGTCTTCTTCTAGCTTATCGACAGGCACGCGCTCGGCAGCCGTACGGGCAATCAATCCGCCTTTTAGGTTGACGGTTTGCATCAAACTATTTAGCTCAGTCTTGAGACGGTTACGCTCTTCTTCGCCATCGATACGCTGTGATATGCCGATATGATCACTCGATGGCAAATATACCAGATAGCGCGACGGCAGAGAGACATTGGTGGTCAGGCGAGCGCCTTTGCTGCCCAATTGGTCTTTTGTCACTTGGACAAGAATGCGTTGGCTTTCGTGCAAGCGGTGCTGGATAAGGGTTTTAGAAACAGGAACGACATCGGTACTTTGCGCACTGACCACTGGCGGGCTGACGTCTAGACTATCAACACCGTTTTCCACCACAGTGTTGTCTGTATTCGTATCTGCCTCCTTCTTACTCTCCTCAGGTACTTTATTTTTTCTTTCTACTATTGGGCGAGGCTCGCGCTGCATATCATTGACATGTAAAAACGCTGTCCGTGACTGACCGATATCAACAAAGGCCGCTTGCATACCCGGAAGGACACGCACAACAGTACCTAGATAGATATTACCAACCAAACCCAGTTTGTGATGTCGCTCAATATAGATTTCGCCTAGGATACCGTTGTCTAGCACGGCGACACGCGACTCCATTGGACTAATGTTAATCAGCAGCTCTTCGGACATAATGTTTTCTCTTATCTTTCAGCTTTCTTGTTAGACAGTCATCGTCTATTAGATTTACAGTGTAACAAATGCAACTTGCTCTTGCCCATTACCCTAGCGTGTCGTTATGTGCAGACAATGAACGGCGGGCTTTTAGCACATTGACAAGGGCTGCTCTACCATTGTGGCTTTTTAATGAGTGCCAGTATTTAGAATATCTTTAAGCAATGCCAGCGTTTGCGAAAGCGGCAAGCCGACGACATTGGTATAGCTACCATTGATACGGCTAACCCATGCAGCACCCAAACCTTGAATACCGTAGCCACCTGCTTTATCAGCAGGTTCGCCACTCTCCCAATAACAGCTCATCATCTCCGTCGTCAGAGGTATAAAGGTGACTGCCGTACGTTCGGTGATTTGTTGTTGCTTGACGACTTGGAATACTGGCTCATGGCTTTCTGTATGAGTGTGCGTAGAAACTAAGGATACATGGGTAGCTTGTACTGCCGTCCATACTTCATGGGTATTATCTGACATTTGCTGCCACATGCGATAAGCGTGCTCGCGATCGGCTGGTTTTACCAGTACCGTCTGACCATCTGGTAGTACACCAATGGTATCAGAGGTCAAAATAATAAGCTGCTCAGCGAGGTTGTCTTTGTTTGTTTCAACGGTGTCGTTTAGCTGTTGTACTGCGGCAGCCGCTTTGGCAGCGACCATACGCTCAATATAGTTTTTTGGTAGCTCATTATCTTGTGGCGTTTCATCGATATCGACACTCATGACCGTAAAATCCAGCTGCGCTCTAGCGAGCAACTCCCGACGACGCGGTGAACCAGAGGCTAAAATAATATCCATCGCTATTCTCTTATTATGATCATATCAATTATCAAAGGCACAGAGACTTTCAGGATTGGCAGCTTTCATGTTGAGCATAAATTCTACTGCCAATCACATTAACACTACTAATAACAGAAAGGCTCTCAAAAGAAATTATTGAGGTAGTAACTGAATTGATTAACGCGCAAATTTTCGTAACACTAAGAGCACTAGAGGCCAGCTGACTATACTCATCAATAAAGAAAAGGCAGACTGCGCGACAAAAATGTTTTGGATAAACATCTGTAGCATCCACAAACTCAGTTGAAACAGCAGCAAGCCTAATGAGGCGATAAGCCAAGCATTGATAGTGTTTAACTTTCTGACATAAATGCTACTGATCTTGATAACAAGTGCCACCATCACAGCAGCAAAGGCTTGCTGACCTAAGTGGGTGTCCATCAAAAGGTCTGCCGCTAAACCAATGGTAAACGCGGTAAAGATACCAACGTAACGTGGCTGAAACAGCAGCCAAAAAATCAGCACCATGATCATAACCATGGGACGCAAGGTAGCCATACTAGGACTTAATGGATAGACATTGAGCGATGAAGCAACGACAAAGCTGGTAACAATCGCAATGAGCAAGATCCCCATTGGGTGCTTAGAGTCGGAATACGTCATGAATACCTACCTTAGCGAGTGTTTGGCGGCGGCCATTTGAACGTCTATTTAGCTGAAAAAACATCACTAAAAAGGTATGGTTGAAGATATTATGGGGCGAGCCCAGCAAAGTAGTTAGCGATGTATAAATTGAATATCAACCACCATTACTATAGAAGCCCACATTACTTTTATCTATCAGCTTGTCTTGAAGCACTAATACGTAGGCATTATCGATAAAATTTGCCGCTGGCGTGACTTCAATACTTCTGAAGTTATCTGCTTGCGTGTCTTTGACATGAGCGATCCGACCGACTCGATAGCCTGCTGGAATGCGACCACCTAAACCCGAAGAAACCAGCTCGTCACCCACGCGCACATCTGAGGTTTTGAAGACATAATTGAGGCTTAAAGAAGTGGGTATTCCCTGACCCGTCACAATCGCCCGCTGACCCGTACGTTTAACCGTTACTGCTACCGACTGCTGCTCATCAGTAATGAGTAGTAAGCGGCTGGTATTGGGATAAACATTGATGATCTGACCCAATATACCGTCTTCGTCGATGACCGTTTGACCGACTTGCACCCCATCTTGCGCGCCTTTGTTGAGCACGACGATTTGGCGAAGTAAATTGGTGTCTGTACCGATAACCTGTGCCAAATTTAGCTCAAACTGTTCAGGTTTGGTGGTCGACAAGATGCCTTGCAAGCGCGCATTTTGTGCCAAGATATAATCTTGCTGCTGGAGCTTGGCCTGCGCGTGAATCAACTGCGACTTCAATTGCATGTTTTCGCGGCGTAGCGCTTCTTTTGATTGTAAGCTGCCACTTGCCCAATGCTTAGCATAGCTTGGCAATAGTGACAATTCATAGATAGGCTGCATAGCGGCATGGCTGGTATTGCGTACAGGACTGAACCATTCCGGATTTTTGCTATCGAACCACATCATTATCAACGCTACTATCAATACAATAGCAGCCTTACGAAGTGCTAATGGCTGGCGTGCAAAAATACTTGGCGTCATAAGTCATCTAATTAAGGTTTTCTAATGTGAGCAATACCTAGCGCTAGTTATAACAATGTTTAATGATCTCATCGTTATCAGCATTTAGTGGCGATGCTTGTAGCTGGCAATTAGTAATATGATTAAAGGCAGCGCAACTGGCTACCTTTATCGTTATTTACTGTTATCGTTAAATCGAATGTTTGACAATCGTGTTAACCGTCACTGAAGCATGCTTGTAAAAAATCACGGTTAACAGCAACTGATGTTCATTTAAATAAAAAGCTACTTAAACAAATGCTCACTTAAACAAATGGTCACTTAAACAAAAATCATATTTAAGCTTTTATTATTGATAAAGTCGAGGGCGATACCGCCACCACGACTGACACAAGTCAATGGATCGTCAGCGACTGTCACTGGCAAACCCGTCTCTCTTGAAATCAGCTTGTCTAAATCACGCAACAATGCACCGCCACCGGTCAAGACAATACCACGCTCGGCAATATCTGATGACAGCTCAGGTGGGGTTTGCTCAAGTGCTGCTTTTACCGCACTGACAATACCGCTTAGTGGGTCGCTTAACGCTTTTTGCACTTCTTCTGAATTGACCGTAAAGGTCTTTGGTACGCCTTCTGCCATGCTACGACCACGAACTTCGACTTCTAATTGACTGTCTTCATTCAGGGCCGAGCCTACTTCTTTTTTGATACGCTCAGCAGTGGTTTCACCAATCACACAACCGTGGGTACGGCGTACATGAGTGATGATGGCTTCATCAAATATGTCGCCACCGATACGAATCGACTCGGCATACACGCAACCTGATAGAGCAATAACCGCAATCTCAGTTGTACCACCACCGATATCGACCACCATTGAGCCACTCGCTTCATGCACTGGCATGCCAGCACCAATAGCAGCGGCCATCGGCTCTTCTAGCAATAGCACTTTGCTTGCGCCCGCTGATGATACGGCTTCACGGATAGCTTTGCGTTCAACGAGAGTTGATTTGCATGGCACACAAACGACCACGTTGGGCTGTGCCATAAAACGCTTCGCCTTTACCTTGCCGATAAAGTGCTTAAGCATTTTTTGGGTCACTTCAAAGTCAGCAATCACGCCGTCTTTTAGGGGACGAATCGCCGTGATATTGGCAGGCGTACGACCAAGCATCTGCTTGGCATCGATGCCAACCGCAGCAACGGTAGGGTTATGGGTACGATTGCTTCGTAGCGCGACCACCGTAGGCTCATCGAGCACCACGCCTTTATTAGGAATAAAAATTAAAGTGTTCGCAGTACCAAGGTCGATAGCGATATTATTTGATAAAAATCCAAACAGGTTCATGACTAATATATCCAGCGTCTTACGAATGAGGCGAATGAGAGTGACTGAGAGGGTTACTCGTCAGTGTTGAGCAGGTCGTCGTTAGACATCAACTGTGGCGAAATTGGTGCATCGCAACAAGTCAAACCTAAGCAATAATGATGAAATGACAAAACTGAGCTAAATTATACCGATTTAGCTCAAAAAAAACACAGGTATTTGCATCAGTAAGGCAGGATTTTGGTCTTAAACGCTAAAAGTTGTTACAAAGTTTGAAATGGCAGTGAATACCATTCAATCTAATGAAACATCATTTAATTCAATAACTAACAAGGCTCTATAGGCAAATGATAGTTTTGCCTAGCATCACAGGTGCATACTGTAACGTATTTCAGAACGTAATGGGTAAGCAATTGAGAATCATGCGGTCAATTTTGCAAATCTTTGTGAATCATGCTGGCTTGGTTGAGATTGTGCAGCAATCAAGCGTCATGCTCTGTAAACTTGGGTCAGATGCTTTATAATAAGCCTATGCTATCTCACTTTTATTTTAGTAGCCAATTATAGTGGTTGCTTTTAACAGCGATTTAATTTTAATAGCTGGTTTTAACAGCGGCTTTTTAAGTGCTTGTTTAAAGCGCTATTTTTAAACCTACTAACTCTAACAAAAACTGTCCTTCACTGGAGAAACTATGTCACAGCAACCAGCAACGTCTGACAGCAACGTCAGCCGTGAAGAAATCCTAGAAGTTGCCAGCCTTGCGCGCTTGGGTGTCGATGAAACGACCGCCAACAGCTATGCCAACGAAATCAGCAAAGTATTAAAACTGATGCATACGCTTGGTAATGTGGACACGACTGATGTTAAACCACTATCGAATATCCATGAGGCTTGCCAAGACTTGCGTGCCGACGTCGCTAAACACGATATCAACCGTGAACGTAACCAATCGGTCGCGCCAGCAGTTGAAGACGGCTTGTATCTGGTACCACAAGTGATTGAATAGTTGGTCGGCTCTATTTCTGCCTTTATCTCATTTTATTTTATGCTATTAACATTTTGACGGACGACACCTTATGTCTGAACTTCATTTATTAAGTACCCAGCAGCTTATTACGGGCTTGCAAGACAAACAATTTAGTAGCCTTGAGCTGACAGAACACTATATTAAACGTATCGATGCACTAGACAGCAAGATTAATAGCTTTATCACTCATACGTCTGAGACAGCACGCGCACAAGCGCAAGCAGCGGACGAGATGCGGGCGCAAGGCGATCAGCGCCCATTACTTGGTGTACCGATGGCGCACAAAGATATCTTTTGTACCCAAGGCGTATTGACCACTTGCGGCTCAAAGATGCTACATAACTTTGTCTCACCTTATAATGCTACTATCGTGTCAAACATCGACAAAGCAGGCATGATTAGCTTGGGCAAGCTCAACATGGATGAGTTTGCGATGGGCTCGGACAATAGCAGCTCATACTATGGTACGGTGCAAAACCCTTGGAATCTAGAGCGCGTCCCTGGTGGTTCATCAGGTGGTAGTGCTGCCGCGGTTGCCGCAGGTTTTGTGCCAGTCGCAACCGGTAGTGATACGGGCGGCTCTATTCGTCAGCCTGCTTCATTCTGTGGCTTAACGGGTATCAAGCCCACTTATGGCCGAGTGTCACGCTTTGGTATGATTGCCTATGCATCAAGTCTGGATCAAGCTGGTAGTATGGGTCGTAGTGCCAAAGATTGCGCTTATTTGCTACAGCCAATGATCGGGCATGATCCACGCGATGCAACGTCTATCAAGTATGACATGCCAGACTACGTACAAGACCTCAACGATGCAGAAGCAGCTGCTGGTGATAAACCCTTTGCTGGTCTACGTATCGGTGTCGCTAAAGAGTACTTTAGTAAAGGGCTTGATGCTGAAGTAGAAACAGCCGTACGCGCTGCTTTGACAAAATACGAAGAGCTGGGCGCAACCATCGTAGAAGTGAACATCACTGATCCTGAAATCACGTTGGCGACTTACTACATGCTAGCTCCTGCAGAAGCATCATCTAACCTGTCGCGCTTCGATGGTGTGCGCTTTGGCTATCGCTGTGAGAATCCAAAAGATCTCATCGATCTATACACGCGCTCACGTTCTGAAGGTTTTGGTCCTGAAGTACAGCGCCGTATCTTGACGGGTACTTACGCATTATCTGCTGGTTATTTCGATGCTTATTATACTAAAGCACAAAAAATACGCCGCTTAATCGTTAAAGACTTCGAAGACGCTTTTGCCAACTGTGATGTCATCGCCAGCCCAACGGCACCAACGGCTGCTTACAAGCTTGCTGAAGACCTCGATCCTGCCACCATGTATTTGGGCGATGTTTATACCATCGGTGTTAACTTAGCCGGTCTGCCTGCGCTCAGCCAACCAGTTGGTTTAAACTCAGAAGGCCTACCTATTGGCTTACAGTTAATCGGTAAGCATTGGCAAGAGAGTCAACTGCTCACGACAGCACATCTATTCCAGCAGCATACGGATCATCATCTACAGCACTCTGCCATCGCAAAGGAGACGGTATAATGAACACAGCAACTACTGATAACAATGCCGTCCGCGAGCACGCTGTTCGTAAAGAGCTGTTCGTTGATGGTTATGAAGTGGTCATCGGCATCGAGATTCACTGCCAGCTAAATACTGAAAGCAAGATATTCTCTAGTGCGCCCACTGATTTTGGTCACGAGCCAAACACACAAGCCAGTATTGTAGATTTGGGTCTGCCTGGTGTCTTGCCAGTGCTAAATGCTGGCGTGGTCGATCGTGCGCTAAAATTCGGTATCGGCGTCAATGCTGAGTTGGGTTTGTTCAATACGTTTGACCGTAAAAACTACTTTTATCCTGATCTGCCTAAAGGCTATCAAATTACTCAAATGGCTAACCCTATCGTTGGTGAAGGGTATATCGATGTCGTGGTTAATGAAGGCGAAAAGAACGAATATCCGAAACGTATGGGTATCACCCGCGCGCATTTGGAAGAAGATGCTGGTAAATCTGTCCATGATGCCGTTGATGGTATGACTGGTGTGGATTTGAACCGTGCTGGTACACCATTGATTGAAATCGTATCCGAGCCTGATATGCGCTCTGCTCACGAAGCACTGGCTTATATCAAAGCTATTCATCAGCTGGTCACGTGGTTGGGTATCTCAGATGCGGTCATGGCAGAAGGCTCGTTCCGCTGCGACTGTAACGTTTCTGTGCGTAAGCCAGGTGCAGAATTGGGCACGCGTACTGAGCTAAAGAACTTAAACTCGTTCCGCTTTATCGAGCGCGCCATCAATCGTGAAATCGAGCGTCAAATCGATATCGTTGAAGACGGTGGTAAAGTCGTGCAAGCGACGATGCTATATGATCCAGAGCGCGACGAAACTCGTACGATGCGTACCAAAGAAGACGCCAACGACTATCGCTACTTCCCTGATCCTGACCTGCTGCCTGTCCGTATTGAGCAGCATACGGTTGATGCGATTAAAGCGGCGATGCCTGAGCTACCAGTGGCTCGTCGTGCTCGCTTTGAAGAAGCGATTGGTCTGTCAGAGTATGATGCTCGCATCCTAACTGGTAGCCGTCAGCTAGCCGATTACTTCGAAGACGTGGTCGCTGAAGTAGGACAATCAGATGCCAAAATGGCAGGCAACTGGGTCATGGGCGATCTACTGGGCGCACTGAACAAAGATGACAAAGATATCATCGACTCCCCTATCAGCGCCAAGCAATTGGCTGGCATGCTAGCGCGTATCAAAGACGATACCCTATCTGGCAAATTGGCTAAGAAAGTCTTTAGTGCTCTGTATGAACGCGCGGGCGGCGATGCTGATGATGCCGCTGACAAAATCATCGAAGAAAAAGGTCTCAAGCAAGAAACCGATACGGGCGCGATCAAAGCCATCGTTGAAGATGTCATTGCGAAAAACCAAGCGATGGTTGACGAGTATCGGGGCGGTAAAGAAAAAGCCTTTAACGGTCTGGTCGGTCAAGTCATGAAAGCCAGTCGCGGTAGTGCCAACCCGCAGCAAGTCAACCAAATTCTAAAAGAGCTACTGGGTTAAGGTTAATTGCTGATTGGTTATGCTGACTGTGATACGTAAATTAAGGTTATAGATTTTGGCTAAAATAAATAGCCCTTGCAATATGCCTAATTTTGCGTAAAATAGTCAGTCATTCGGGGCGTAGCGCAGTCTGGTAGCGCACTACACTGGGGGTGTAGTGGTCGCAGGTTCAAATCCTGCCGTTCCGACCAAACATAGCAGTAATAGAGAAAAGCCAATCATTGTTTTCAATGGTTGGCTTTTTTTTGGGTTAGATTTATAAGGTTTGTGTCTACATCTTAGGTAAGAGATGAGGTAAACTCAGATTTTTATTAAAGTATTAGCAGCTCTGTAAGGTTAACGCTTCGAATAATAGCGATTTATGCTTATTTTGGAAAGATGTAAGGATTTGAATTATGCAATATAGTCTTAAGGGTAAAGAGTATTACTCACAGTTTAATAATTGCGACAATATTAAAAATAATTTTGATTATTTGACTGTGCCTGAAGCGGCAATTTTATGGTGTGGTATTCCTAGAAGTGAATTAGCTACTGAATTGACTCAATGTACTCCAAAAGGAGATGCAAACGCATTATCCCGAAGTATTGTTAAGCACCCATATGTTCAATGTGTTGAACCTAGATGTGAAATACTTCATCAGGCCTTTGAGGATGGTAAGTTAAAAATGGGCAGAGATGGCGGTAAAGGTTACTATAAATATGATATCAAGGATAAAAAAGAAGCTGACTCTGGGAGTAGTGGTATAGGTCATATTAATCCTGAACGACGAACTATAAAAGTAACTGACTTAAAAGAATTTATTGCCGAATATCATGCTGACGACATGCCTAAAACTTTATTCTCCGATATTGATATTCATAAATTAAAACCGATTACTCATGATGATTACTCATCTCTACTAGCTAAAAATCAGGCTTTAGAAGCACGTTTAGAAAAGGCTAAGGAAATTTATGTCCAACAGAGAAAAGAAATATCAGACCTTGAAAGCAAAAGTGAACAAGCTGCACTCGCAGCCAATCCAGCCGATGATTTAGAAAAAGTACCGCATCAAGCATATAGAGCTTTAGATAGGGTAATGTATGCAATGGCTAAACTTACTAATCTGGATAATGCCGAACCATATAGCCAAAACAACCCATCTTTGAATGCTAGCATTACTACTATATTACAAAACGATGGTTTAACGCTCGAATATCAAGCCGTAGGCAAATGGCTGTCACGTATTAACGATATAAAGCCACTAAATTAATCTACTATAGATAACTTGCTATCTACTATAGAACCTATGCAAACCGCCACACCATAAACTAGCAACCATAAGCCGTATCAATCAAGTTACGGTAAATATGGAGCTAAACTATGACCCAGCAAGATCATACCCCACCTCATTTAGAGCAGCAGCCACCGCATAATATGCCTAGCAACTTATCAAAATTGCTACTCCCAATACTTAAAATAGTACTCAGTATCCTATTACCTTACTTGCTATCACCACCTGATATCAGCATTCATATCCATCACATTAATATCATGTTTTAAAGTCAAAAAACTAAGCACTACCCTAGCCGATACTCGTGTCCTATAGACTTTTATAGAGCGAGCCGTTAGGGTAAATGCTACAACGTTACGATGGTTTATCCTATGTCAGAGCCTGTCACTCAGTCTATCTCTACCCACCTTCTAGTTGACGCACCTTGGGAAGCGTACCGACGACCTTATGTGCGTGATTTGGCTTATGTGTTGGCATGCCCTAATGTTCTAACGCAGTGGCTAGACTTTGCGCCACATCAGAATACCCATGCCATCGCCGTACATAGCGCCAACTTTTGGCTGCGACAGTTTGAGAAGTATCAGGAGCGTTTATCAGAGCTGGACACTACCAATGCTTATCAAGCACTCACCCGTTACTTACTCAAGCGCCCCAGTCCCAATCGTTTAGGATTTCACTTTGAAGGGTTACTGTCATTTTGGTTAGAAGATGGATTTGCGCGCAAACTACATCCGTACGAGACGCTAGCCAGTAACGTCCAGTTATTTAGCGGCAAGCAGACGACAGGTGAGCTTGATTTGATTTTGTATAATCATGCAGAAAATCTGGTCGAGCACTGGGAGCTGGCGATTAAGTTTTTTATGGGATCAGCGCCATTTGAACCGGTGAACTGGGTGGGCATCAACTCCAATGACAATTTGCAGCGCAAAATGACCCATATGCAAACCAAGCAGTTTCGCACCGTATGGGTAGATACCGAAAGTCATGGGCAAGTCAAAATCGACAAGCGTTATGGTGTGATAAAAGGACGGTTCTTTTTACCAAAGAACATCATTAATTTCGTCTATCCATCTTGGCTAGCACCAAGCTTTCCCATGCACGAATGGTGCGATAAGTACGACACGAGCACTCTCGCGATGCTTGATATCAGAGATTTGCGCGCTGCGCATTATATCGAATGGTTTACTAAGCGCGAGTTCTATGATGGCCGTCCGTCGGCACTTATCCATTCTGAAAACGGTATCTTAAAAACAGGATTATACTTTGAAGGTAATAGACCCATCGTCATTTACCCGAAGCAGCATGATGAGACAGATGATAAACTTTAGTAACGTCCACCGCATTACATAGACATGTATATGGACGCTTTAGCCATCTGACTTACCCATAAAACCAAGCTACCAAGCATAGCGTCCATACAAGCTAATCTCACTGCGTTTGGCTTTGTCTGAGTCGAGACTGTCAGTCAGCAATTTTATGCCAGCATAGCGACTGTCTACAGCGAGACCCAGTGCTTGCGTCTGCGGCTCTATTAAGCCCGTCACTGTAATGGGAAAAGCATCATTGGACGTTTGGTAGCCTGCGGATAATTGATATAAGTCTTGAATGTCATTTACTTGACCATGTAGACCGAGCTGCCATTGACTGTCTAGCTGATGCTGAAGGCTACCTTCAACTCGCCATGGCAATGTCTGTGTGACATCGTCAGTGCTAAGCTGCCCTTCAATCGTATAGAGAGGTCTGCCGTTGACGTCATAATCCAACGCATAGCGAGTGCTTGGCATGTCTTTCCAATGCATGCGTCCAAGGATATCGTAGCCGCGCAGAGACAACTGCGTGCTATCAGACAACTGACCTGTGAGCTGCAAATCGAGCGAATAACCATATCCTGAAGGTTTCGCGGGATTCCAGTTTAGGTTTTCCTCCCCTAAGGCTGGTTCATCATAGTAATAATCTATATAAGCATTGGTTTTATCTAAACTGTCTCGTATGTCTGTCACCTCATTATTTGGTAACACTCTGGTGCTCAAATCGCCAACTATCTTACCTTCTAGTGCATGCAGTCCTTGCCAGAGATTGGCACGAGTCGTCAATTGCCAGTTGGGCATGAGCTGCTGCGTCAAGCCAACATTGGCGCCGATCCTCTCGTTGTGCTCGGCTTCTAAAAATAACGGATAAGTTTGACTGGTACTTGAAGGCTGTTTATTTTCATACTGCCAATAAACTTCGGCAGTCTCTTTGCTAAACGTCATTAAATAATCATAACGCCAGCCTAGACCGTAGCTAATCGCACTGCCCGCAGGACGAAGCTCAAGCGATGTTCGACCTTGGGCATAAGCATGATCTCCTGAATCTAAAGGTGCATTCCAATCATCCAAAAATGCTGAGATAGGCTGTGTTGGACTATGAACCGTTGCCATCAAACTCCACTCTATCTGTGCGTTTGACTGAGTAATATGACTGTCCAACAACCCTGTTGCTTGGGGATCGAAATAAAGATTCGTATTAGTAGCTGGTATATCTGCACTATCAGCAATAGCAGCGGTGGATATCATCATTGCGGCAATCGCTGGCATAGTGATTAACTTTGTACGGCTAGATAGATGCGATGCTAAGCTTTTAGGTAAAAAACCATAGAGACTTGAAACGTTATATGGCATAAATTTCTCACGTTTATTAGAGAGCATAAAAAAGAGACAGTAAGCTGTCTCTTTTTTTGTGCTGCTATACCTCAATCGCTACTAACAACGTTTGAGAGTCGATGTGACACATGGTTTGATTATAGAATAATTAAACTGTCATCAGTGAATTTGGCCGTAACTTTGCCATCATTATCCATTAAATCACCGTAGTCTTTACCATTAACCATGATATCGCCGAGCTTACCCATTTTATCTTTGATAAAATCACCATTGGCATCGACATTTAACTTGATCGACGCTTTATTTTGCTCAACGGTAAACTGGGTACTAACCACATCATAGTTATTGTCTAAGCTTGACTTACCTGTTACAAATAGCTTCTTACCCTCTACGCTAGCAGTCAGGCCTTGTAGCTCAATAACATTACGAGCAGTACGTTTAAGATTGGCTTGGAAATCAAGCGGGATCGTCGTTGCGCCCTCTTTGGTTACTTTGCCTTTAATCGCCAATACTATTTCCATACCTATGTATTTATTGGCGGTCTCTTCCACATTACCTGTGTCAGTCACTATCAAGAAGTTCTTTATATCAGCATCGTTGGCAGTAGCATTCAAGGTAATCGTTACATCAGTCTCAGGTTTTTGCTTTGTCATCTTGCCAGTTATAGCAAGCTTATAAGGAATGGTTCTAACCACTAAGCTATTGTCTGCCAGCTTTTTGCTGACATCCAGTGCAGCAAATTCAAAATCCTTTGCTTCGATTACACTATCGTTAGCCGTCAACTTTAGACTGCTTAATTTGATGACAGCCTTTTCTAGAGTAATACCTTCTCTATTTGCGTCATTGATATCAAACTCATCATTGACCACGACTTTATCACTGAATTGACCGCTGACTGTAGCCCCTTTAGTATTTGAGCTGAGGCTAACGGCGTCCGTACCAGTACCAATTTTAATACTCTTGAAACCCAAGCTACCATTGAAGTTAGTCGTACTGGTATTAGAAATCAGTGCATCTTCAAAACCATCAAACGCTACGGTGAAAACGTCTTTGTTATCAACAACAGGGTCATATAAACCTGTTTGTGGATTATATACGTAATCGTATTCTTCGATATTGACTTTGGTGCTACCAGTCAATGTAAACTTCCCGTCAGTACTTAGCGTCGCTAAAAACCCTTTTTCTGGGGTTAAGGCTATATTCCCCAGTGCTGTTTCAAAATCTTCATCATTGGCCAGTGCAGTAATGTCAGCTGCTGTGAGCTGTGATACATCAGTCTCTTCCATATAGTATTTCAGATCACTTGGGATATCGAAGGTATATCCAAGTCGTGTATCTTGCTTTTCTGTAAGGATATCACTGACATCTTCATAAGCATCTGTAACCGCTTTATTATCACTGACAAACAGCTTGGCAGTACGAATCATCTCTTTTGCTTGCTCAAGCTCAGACAAACTATTATCAACAGGCGGTTTAATTGGAACCTCTGGAGTATTGTTACCATTACCAGAAGAAGTGTTGTTATCACTGTCATCGCCACAGCCTGCTAATGCTAACGTGCTGGCTAGTGCTAATGCAGTCAATTTAAAAAGTTTCATTACACAGTCCTTTATAGAGATGTTTTAAAGAGTCAAGACAGCAAGAACGTGATCCAACTAAGCAAAGAAAGCTCACATAGTTAAAGAACGCTCATATCAATTTAGAAAACTTAAGTTTGCTTTAAAATAAAATGATAATACTCTTATTTAAACAACTTATCTATAAAGTAAGCTGATATAACAGCAATGTTACACAAAAAATAAATGCCGCTAACTTAGGGCGTGCCCTAGTAACCTTTGATTGTCTACCAAAGATACTTTATTAATAACTCTCAATCACTTGCATCAGCTCATATCTGAGCATATCGGCACTGGGCATACGCTCAGCGTGAAAGCGAACCATAGCAATGCCTGCACTGGCTAGAGCTTTGTCTTTTTTATCGTCTGCTTTTTGACGTGCTTTGCTACTATGCGTCCAATCATCAAGTTCTATAGCGACTAATGTAGTCTGAGCATCGACATCCACGATCACATAATCCACGCTTTGACGGCAGATACGATTGAACCAAAAGCTACGCTCAGAGGTCTCATCACTATTGGCTTCGATGATGCGTGACAGCTGAACTTGGACAAATATATGATATTCCGGCAATGCATTTTTTAACTTATTAAAAAATATTACCTCGGTATCGGTCATGATGGGCATCGGTGCAAATGGCCAAATAGCCAGCTCATCGCCACGTACAGGCTTTGGATCAGGCTCAACGACTGGGGGTTTTTTCAATAGCTTTGGTACGGTAATCAGCCCTAAAAACCCAACAGCCAATATTAAAAATATAACGCCAAATGACATGGTTTTACCTTATACAATATGAAAGTGATTGGCTGAGTGTCATCATTCGCACTGAATTCATGACGGGCCGATCACAGCAGGGCAACCTTTATAGGCTGACAGGTTATACAAAAAGAGATAATAAAAATGGCGCTCATCTTAACTAAGGATGCGCCACTCGGCAATCTATAAAGCAAAAAACACGACAGTAACTGTCGTGTTTTGATAGGAAGTGAATAAAGACCCAACCAATATCTTGAAAAATGTCTCTTCTATTCAGATGTAATCATTTAATGATAGTAGACGAGCCTCTATCTTAACGCCAGTAAAGCACCCAAGCGCTCGTCGTATTTACTTTGGGATCGCTATTGATTTTGTCCTTTAGTGCCAAGGCCGCGACTTTGCCACGCTCAGGACCGACGACGACTCGGACGCCGCGACTGGTAGCGCTGGTCTTCACTTGATAGCCTGCTGATTTGAATTTTTTGGCCAGCTCATCGGCTTTAGCTTGGTCATTCGCCAAGGCAACTTGTACCCCAAAGCTGCCTTTGGCATCGGTTTCTTTGACTTCTTTACGGGCTTCACTGAGTTTTTGCTGAGCGTCGCGCTTGGCATCAGTCGATTTTTTTGCGAGCGCATCTTCTTTTTTGCGTTTTTCTTCACGAGCCTGTTCAGCTGCTACTGCTTCACGTGCCAAACGATCTACCTGCTTACGCGATGGAATAGTAATACTTTGACCCAGTTGTAGCGATGTCGATGGCGAAAGATTATTCGCTTGTGCCAATACTTCTACGGGCATGTTGTATTGCCGCGCCAGTTTTATCAACCCATCACCTCTTTTTACCTGATAGTCAGAAGGCGATTTTGGTGGCTCATTTTTGGCCATTTCCGCTGTCTCTTTTTTCCTCTCAGCTGCTGCCTGCCTCTTTGCTTCTGCTTCTTTTCTACTTTCTACTAGTTTTTCAGCATCTTCTTTTTCTTGTTTCGCTTCCATTTGTTGCTTTTCAGCATCTGCCTGCTTTTTTGCTTTAGCCTCTTTCAACGCATCATCGGCTGCTTTAACTAATTTCTGAGCATCTTGCACTTCCTTGCTTTTGACACTTTTTTCCACATCTTTTGCAGCTTCTGAACTGTCGTCATCGGCGGCAGCGGGTGCACTATTGGCTATATACTGCTGATTTTCCGCACGCGATTTTGCCAAGGCTTGCGCCTCCGCAGTCTCTTGCTCCGTCAAAAACTGCTGCGCCCGTTTTTCTTGCTCAGCTACCCGCGCAGCACGTTCTTTTTGCTTTTGCGCCAGGATACGCTTTTCAGTGTCGATGTCAGTGGTCAGTGGCTGCGGTGCCTCTTGCTCGGCACTTGGCTTATCGACCATTGCCGTCGCTGGCTCGGATGTATTACCGTCACCAATTTGTTGCACCATGGCATATAGCATCACGCTACCGCCGATAATCATCCCAATGCCCAATAAGGCTTGTCTCGAAAAGTTCATCCGTTTACGTCTCTTAGTTGGTAATAAGGTTGATTGGTCAGCGCGGTTATTGTTAAAACCCTATCAGCTAATATCCTACCAGTCGTCTTGATAAATAGCCACTGCCACCAGTTACTGCCATCATCTCTCAAAGATTATGTCATATTTATAACAGCACTTTTTTATGAAAGCTATTCTTTATGAAAGTACTTTTTATAAAGCACTCTATAAAATACCTTATAAAAAGCCTCTTTGTTTGCAAAAGCTCTTTGATTATAAAGTATATTTTTTATGCTGTCTGCTCTCACGCTGCTGTTAAGATTAACATTAAACCCGTCATATTTTCACTTAATTTCTCATTTTTCAAGTGCCGCCAATGCCTCACCAATAGTATGGAAGGAGCCACAAACGACAATGAGATCTTGTGATTGACTGCCATTTATAACGGCCTGCGTCGCTTCTGATAAACGTTTAAACTCATGTATCTGCGCACTATCCACATAGTTGCTTAAGATACCTTGCAACTGCTGAGTACTCGCCGCACGTGGATAGTCAATTTCAGCGATGAACCAATCACTAATCGGCAAGCCTGATTCGGTCAAACGCTGCACGACCTTGTCGATATCTTTATCCGCCAGCATGGAAAATAGCATTTTAATGGTTGCAGGTGTGCTATCAGTTTGTTCATCATTATTTTGCTTCGCCACATGCTGCTGCCAGAGCGGTAATAATTGCGCTAATAAAAACTCAACCCCTTGCTCGTTATGTGCCACATCAAATAGCCAGTGCCGATTCTCTAACACTCTATAATCAAAGCGACCTGCCAATTTAACGGTCTGTAGCGCCTGCTCAATAGCAGCAATATCGACAGCTAATGAACTGGCTAACACTGCTGATAAGGCATTGGCAGTATTGGTTAACGATAGTGCTGGTCGTGGCAACTGTAGAGTAACAGCGGCATTGCTATATTGCCAAGTAATTGCGTCGATCTCGCGATAATGGAAGTCTTTGCCAACTTGATAACAAATCGCCTGATTCTTATCGATAGCCTGTTGCACGCTGGTTGGCATGTCGGTAGCGCCGTAAATCAGGGGAATACCATTGCGTAAGATTCCTGCTTTCTCGCGACCAATATCTTCGACATTGTCACCAAGCCAATCAACATGATCGATGCCGATATTGGTAATCACTGCCATATCAGGATCAATGATATTGACCACATCTAAGCGCCCACCGAGTCCCACTTCTAATACCCATACATCACAGTCGGCTTCGGCAAATATCAATAAAGCAGCCAATGTCGTCATCTCAAAAAACGATAAGGTCAAAGCACACTGTAACCGCGCCGCTTCTACTTTGTTAAAAGCATTTATCAACGTTTGGTCGCTGACCATTTCGCCATTGATACGTACCCGCTCATTAAAGGCGCTGAGATGCGGTGATTGATAGAGAGCTGTCTTATAGCCTGCTGCTTGGCACATTTGTGCAATCACTGCCGTCGTTGAGCCTTTACCATTGGTGCCTGCCACGGTAAATACATAAGCATCGTCTTTCGCTGACTGTACCACACCCAGTGCTTCAGCGACTGGCAACACGCGCGACAAGCCCATATCTATCGCTGAGACGTGTATCTGCTGCATATAATCAAGCCATTCCGTTAAGTCGGCTTTATCATTGGGGCTAGCGGGATTAGAAGCTTGAGAATCAGACATGGCGCAAACCTATATATAATTTTATGAAAATAAAAACCGTGTATCTGCTAACTAAAACCAAAAATAGCATTTACCGTTATATGACGATAAATGCTATTAAGGAGTTTTGCATATTTTAGAGATATTAACACGCTGCTAAGCAGTTATAAAACTTATAAACTTAATCCACTGTTTATTTGGTGCTAAGCACTAACATTAGGAACGCGGCATAACTTCGCCAGCAAGCGATAAATGGTATCGATAAGCTGATGACGATGTACCACTTCATCGACCACCCCATGCTCTAACAAGAATTCGGCACGCTGGAATGGTTCTTCTAATGTCTCACGGACGGTTTGCTCAATCACGCGCTTGCCCGCAAAGCCAATCATGGCTTTTGGTTCTGCCAGATGGATATCACCGAGCATAGCGAGCGATGCAGTCACACCGCCATAAACAGGATTGGTCAACACGACGATATACGGCACGCCAGCAATTCTTAAGCGTTCAATTGCCGCTGCGGTACGAGCCATCTGCATCAAAGACAATAGCCCCTCTTGCATACGTGCCCCGCCTGAGGCTGCAAAGCAAACTAGAGGTACTTTATCTTCAAGCGCTTTTTCAGCTGCTTGGACAAATCGATCGCCGACGACTGACCCCATAGAGCCGCCCATAAAGCGGAAATCAAAAGCACAAGCGACGACGTCAAGATTGCGCAGCTTACCATACATGACAATCAGTGCTTCACTTTCACCCGTTTTTTCTTGTGCTTCACTCATACGCTTTGGATATGGCTTACTATCGACGAATCTCAGCGGATCTTTTGCCGTAAACTCTTGCCCAAGCTCACCATCTACTTGATCCAATATCCAATGCAGACGCTCGCGAGCACTCATCGGTAAATGATGATCGCAATGCGGGCATACATAACAGTTAAAAATAAGCGCCGTGTTGGTAATCATCGAATGGCAATTACTGCACTTAGTTGACGGTTCAGTCTCTACTGCCGTCAAAGGCGCCGTCAATTGCTGCTTGATACCTGGTACCGAGCGATTAAACCACGATTGCCCAGCGGTGTTACCGTTCGGCTCGACGTTGTTTTTTTCAGTATTATTAGGATTAGTCATATCAGGTTTTGTTATTGTATCAGTCATATTATTTGCCATCATCAAAGGCTTATCGACAAGTTGGCTCATTCCCTTGTCCTTGAGAGTTTAATGGTTGTCTAAACAAAGTGTCAAATACCAGCATAACATGAGCAGTTATGGGACACGTTTACATATCCATATCGCAGTCTATCGTACTTATGGATAAAGATCAGCGATAGGAGTATCAACAAATACTATTTTAAAAACCACTATCATAATTATATTAGTTTACACTCGTAAACTAAATTTAGCAAAGTCATTTGATCTTGTGTTTATAAATACTCAGCGCTCATAAATATTAAGTCTTTATAAACCATAAATCAACGTGGCTACGCTACTGACTATTTCTCAGGTTCATACAGCGGAACTTATATAAGGTCGATGATGAATGCTAGTGAGTCGCCTGCCATCAGCAACCGCGACCCATTCTCCTCTACCGATGATTTCTATAGGCGATCGCTATATAAGGCAATGACTATATAAATCTAAGCACTCAAGCTATCCAACGCGCCGCGTAACTCGTCCATCTTAGCCATGATTTTTTGCTGAGCCGCCGCAACAGCCGTAGCATCGCTCGCATCTATATCAGCAAAATTCTGTACCAACGCACTTCCAACGATCACCCCATCCGCATGAGTACCAATCGCTTTTGCAGAAGCCCCATCACGGATACCAAACCCGACACATACTGGAAGGTCTGTCTCGGCTTTAATGGCTTGCACTTGGGTCGCCACAGCAGCTGTATCTAGCGTTGCTGAACCTGTCACGCCTTTCAATGATACATAATAGATATAACCGCCACAATGGGTTAATACTTGCTTACGGCGCTCAGGCAAAGTGGTTGGTGATAGTAAGAAAATCTCATTTATCGAGTTGTCAGTTAAGTGCTGGGTAAAGCTGCCCGCCTCTGCTGGTGGCAAATCAACCATCAAGATACCGTCGACGCCAGACTGCTCACACAGCGCAACAAAGTTATCATAACCAATGATTTCAACAGGATTGAGATAACCCATCAAAATGATTGGCGTCTGTGTATCTGTTTGACGAAACTCAGCGACCATTTTTAATGCATCACGCGTACTGGTACCTGCGGCTAATGCACGCTCGCCTGCCAAGGCAACGACTGGACCGTCAGCCATTGGATCAGAGAAGGGTAAGCCCAATTCGATCATATCTGCACCATGCTTTACTAAGTCATGAAGCAAGCCTACTGTCGTCTCTGGATTAGGATCGCCTGCCATTACATAAGGAATGAGGGCTTTTTTATTTTGTGCTTTTAACGTTTTAAAAGTACTTTCAATTCGGGTCATAGTGTTCTCTTAATGTTTATAAACTGGCTTATTTGGCCCTTTATTAAGTAATTTTTATTCCATAATAAAGGGCATTAAGCAATTTTTCTTATACTTACTAAAGGATAGTTCAGTCACTGATGAAGACAGTCGTAATTACAACTCAATCCCTTCTGCCTTCATTACTGAATGCAAGTCTTTATCACCACGACCCGACATGTTCACAATAATCGTTTGATCAGGTGTCATCGTCTTAGCTAGCTTCAATGCATAAGCGACGGCATGCGCAGATTCGAGCGCAGGGATGATACCTTCTTTGCGGGTCACTTCATGAAAGCCTTCTAACGACTCTTTATCGGTACAGCCCACATATTCAACGCGCTTCATGTCTTTTAGGAAGCTGTGCTCAGGGCCAACGCCCGGATAATCAAGACCCGCAGAGATAGAGTGTGTCTCTTGAATCTGTCCGTCATCATCTGCCATTAGGTAAGTACGATTGCCGTGCAATACGCCGATACGACCAGCAGCAAGCGGCGCTGAATGACGACCGGTTTCAATGCCATCACCCGTCGCTTCGACGCCATACATTTTGACATCAGTATCATTTAAGAAGTCAAAGAACAGACCAATTGCATTTGAGCCACCACCGACACAGGCGACTAGGGCATCTGGTAATTTGCCAGTCATTTGCAAATGCTGAATGCGCGCTTCTTTACCGATAATCGCTTGGAAATCACGCACGAGTAGTGGATAAGGATGCGGGCCAGCGACCGTACCAATAATGTAATAAGTGCTATCGACATTGGTGACCCAATCACGCATGGCTTCATTCATCGCATCTTTAAGGGTACGTGAGCCAGAAGTGACTGGCACCACCGTCGCACCAAGCAAACGCATACGGTAAACGTTCATCTTTTGGCGCTCGACATCATCGGCACCCATATAGACGATACATTCTAACCCTAAACGTGCGGCAATCGTCGCCGTCGCTACGCCATGTTGCCCTGCGCCCGTCTCAGCGATGATACGTTGTTTGCCGCTCATTTTGGCAAGCAAGGCTTGTCCAATGGTATTATTTACCTTATGCGCGCCAGTATGGTTAAGGTCTTCACGCTTAAAGTAAATTTGCGCGCCGCCAATCTCGTCACTGAGACGCTTAGCATGATAAAGCGGTGTTGGGCGACCGACGTAATTGACCAAATCGTTGTGATACTCTTCCCAAAATGCAGGGTCTTTTTTAACTCTGTTATATAACGCTTCTAGCTCTTCTAGTGCTGCCATCAATGTTTCAGAGACAAAACGACCGCCATGCACACCAAAGTGCCCACGGGCATCGGGATACTGATTGAAGTCTTGCACATCAGTTGGATTGGTAAAGGTATTGACGGCTTGTGCCGTGGCTGATAAATCTTTGTTAGCGACATGACTCATGATAATTCCTACTGTAATAAGTGGTATTTTTTAATATAAATAGTGGAGAACGAAAAAATAAGATTTAAGCAGAAAATCGGAATAACGAGCAAATAAGGATAAAGGTGCTTTGTGAATCGCTTAGATGGCGTCAGTGACCGTCACGCTTTGCCATCGATCGCGTTTGACCGCTTTCATAAAGGCGCGCATTTTGGCAGCATCTTTTTTACCTTTAGCTGCCTCGATGCCACCGCTGACATCAACGGCATAAATGGGCAGCGCTGTCGTCGCAGCGACATTTTGGGCATCAAGACCGCCCGCTAAGACAATCGGTAGCGAGCTATGGTGAGGAATAAGGCTCCAATCAAAGCGCGCACCCGTACCGCCATATTTATGCTGATGATAAGCATCGAGCAAAATACTACTTGCCCCTGCCGCTGCAAAGCCATCAATACGTGCGCTCACACTATCTAGCGTATCTTGCTCTGCATTGATGCGTAAGGCTTTTATCCAGCGTTTATTGACCGCATTTGCCAATTGTTGGCACTTCTCAGGGCTTTCATCACCGTGGAATTGAATGATATCAAATGCGACATTATCAGCCAGTTCAACCAGCGCTTCGTGTGACATATTAACCACCAAGGCGACGACGCTGACAAAGGCAGGAACGGCAGTGATTAAGGTCTTGGCTTGTTCCATGGTCACAGCACGTGGACTGGGCGGATAGAATACCAAGCCGACCGCATCTATACCCAATTGGGTGGCGGTATGAATATCAGCTACGTCGGTAAACCCGCAAAACTTCACGTGCATGGTGTGACCTTAAAATACAGCAGCCAGTGATTGGCTGTCATAGCGATTAAGCATAAAATGATGAGGATTTGTTACTCAATGAGTAAATCAATTGCATCCAAAAACTTATCCTAGCATACTTTTATTCATAGTTTTGTTTATGATTGCGATTGATTAATATGAGGATACTTAATGTCTAACACTGCGTCGGCAACTACCAATACCATTGATAACAACACTGACAATAACAATGATAATACCAGCAATAGCCCCGCCCATTATTTGATGTGGTTTCGCCGTGATCTACGCCTACATGACAACACCGCTTTAGCAGCGCTTTGTGAGCGTGCCCATGATAATGACGCATCAGTAAGCGCTGTATTTTTCCTCACGCCTGAGCAATGGCAAACGCACGATATGTCATTGGTTCAACTTGATCATATCGCCCGTACCTTGCCTATATTGGCAAATGACTTGCACAAACAATTAAATATCACCTTGCATGTACAAGTTTGCGATAGTTTCTCTGATTGTGCGGATTCATTAAGCGCCTTATGTGCAGCCAATAATATTAGCGGCGTCATGGCCAATCATGAATACGAGGGCAATGAGATTGAACGCGATGAACAAGTGAATAAGCTGCTTGCAAAAAATGACATCGAGTTTATACGCTGGCATGATCAATGCATTTTACCACCGAAAAGCATCACTACCAATGACGACAGTATGTATCAAGTATTTACACCGTTTTATAAAAAATGGCGGCATACCTTGGAAGTTAGCAACATACAATTGCATAAAGCTTTAGCAATCAATAGTGATAACGCTACAGCAATCAATAGTGATAACGCTACTTTAAAAATATCGAAACAGACCGCCAATACTGCCAACGCGATAGAAGCATTAAGCCAAAAAGTAGTTAAGGATTATCAACAGTCATTAGCAAATAATACCCAGCTCAGTCATATTGATAGCGAGGCACAGCTTACTAACGCACGTACTGCCTATCCTGCTGGAGAAGTGGCGGCTTGTCACCGCTTAGATCAATTCGTTGCGGATGACATTCATAACTACGATGTGAGCCGTGATGTACCAAGCTTACACGCCACCAGTCAGTTGTCAGCGTATCTGACGATTGGGGTCATCAGTCCCAGACTTTGCTATTTGCAAGCGGCTAAAGCACAAGAGCAACTGCATGGTAATGATGGCGACAATGAAGATATTAACCGCTGGATCAGTGAGCTGGCGTGGCGAGACTTTTATCGTCATGTATTAGCGGATAAACCAAAGCTTATTCAGCATCAGGCTTATAAACACGAGACCGATATTAAGATTAATTGGTCATACAATGAGGATGATTTTGATGCGTGGTGTACGGGCAGGACTGGTGTGCCCTTAGTCGATGCCGCGATGCGGTGCTTAAATGCCACGGGGTTTATGCACAATCGCTTGCGCATGGTCACAGCGATGTTTTTGACCAAAGACTTATTGATTGATTGGCGGTGGGGCGAGCGCTATTTCATGCAGCAATTGATAGACGGCGACTTTGCTTCTAATAATGGCGGCTGGCAATGGAGCGCTTCGACCGGTACGGACTCTGCGCCCTACTTCCGTATTATGAATCCCTTTAGCCAAGCAAAAACGCATGATCCTGATGGGGAATTTATAAAGGAATGGTTACCTGAATTAAAGGATATGCCTGCCAGCACCTTGCATAGCGAAGACAAAATACGTAAAGCTATCAACACCGACGATATGTTTGGGAAGGTAGATTACCCCGCACCAATGGTCGAACACAAAGCTGTACGGCAACTGGCGATTGCTGAATTTAAAAAATAATGAAGCACGGCATCCTAGGGAGACGAATATTCATAGAATAAGGTCTATTGGCTAAAAGAAACATAACCATTAACCGCTTCGCTACTTAACTTCCGTCATAGTGCTTTCGGGAACATCAACATTATGAGTGTTATTGGGCGTCTCTAATGTTTTTATTAGAATGCTATATAAAGCAAATGCTAATAAGGTGAAGCTAATAATTAACAATATCCATGTCGCAAACGGAAGTCTTTCTGTCAGCTTGAGGTTTTTATTCGATTTATCGTGCTTATCATTAGTAGCAGGTTGATTATTGAAAATTGTCATATGCATCACCTCTTATATTATATGAGTTTTCTTATCATCAATATTTATAAGACTGGTATAAATTTTTCTAGGGCGTGTCATCATTTAGACGTAGGCTTTGAAAAACCAATTTCAGCAATACTTTATTCTTTTTTTAGAATAAATTCATTATATACCACTATGATAGCGTGGTTATCGATAATTTCAAACTAAAAATATTAGGGCGTTTTCTTAATCTGAATGGAGGCAACTAAGTGGGCTAAAAATGAAGATACGCCCTGATTAGAGCCCCCAATAAGTATTTAGGTCTCAAAATCTACGACGTACTTACTGGCAATTGACACGCGCCTGCACCTTGAGTAGTAACCGTCACAGTTGCTCCTGTCAAAGCAAATAATTGCTGCAACTGCGTTTGAGCATTTTGTAACGCCAAATTCATTACATCACCTCGGCAAGCACGTTCAAGCACTTCTTTTTTCGCCATGCTTTGTGCTTGGTCAAATATCTTAGGATCAACTTGCATCATGCCAAATGCCCCAGTCTGCCAATCATAAATCTCGATATCATCCAAATAGACTGAAAAAATCTCTGAAGGCGGCAAAGTAATATTAATCTGCGGCATAATAGAGGCTGGTGTAGTGCTATTACCTTGCTGCGCTTCCTCTAGCCTAGCATTGATCTGCTCTGTAGTAGGTTGTATCACTTGCACCATCCCAGGCGTCAATGCACTCAGATCAATCCCTGCCTGTACACGACCACGGGCAATAAACAAGCCCTTTTGCTCATCTTGCCACAATTTCATCCAGCTACCTGGGCGCTCACTTGTGATCACAGTATCTACGCTAAAGGCGACCGTCTGCAGACGATTAAGCTGCTGAATCTTCGTAACCACACCCTCACGAGTGATGGTCTCTATCGGTGCTTCTTCAGTTATATTTTGCGCAGTATAAATAGCAAAAACGATAGCGACCAACCCAATAAGTAACACCAGCCACGACATCAAAGCAATGGGTTTTTTCGCTTGTGTGTTAGTCGAACGGTTATCAACAGGAGAGCGATTATCAGGACGGTTCATATAAGCACCTTTAAAGTTTCATCGTTTATTTTTATAACTACACACAGTTAGGACTGCACAAAAGATCACGTCCCAAATGATAAATGCTATTTTTGAGCAACGACTTCAAGTAATAACTACCAATCCTCTACATAATTTTTAATGAATACCTCTATGTAAAGCACGATATCTTTCCACACATTTCCACACAAATGCCTTTAAAATCAGTAAATCATCGGGTTACTGTCGTGATATTTACCTGTTTACGTCACGTTCGGCCTGAAAAAACAAAAAGTCATTGCGTCTTAGGCAAACTTTACCTAACATAGTCAGATTGCATGAACAAAAATGTCAGCATATATTTATTTTTCGGGCTTCTAGCCTGAAAATTGGTGTTTGAATAGCCCGATATATTGATGCATAAATTAAAAACTTCCCCTGCTGTATGCAGGAAGTAGTTACTGAAGTATTTTTTGTGAAATCATCCTTTAGCTAGGCGATGTCCTAGCCTATTACCAAGTAATAAAGGTAAGCTTGCGGCGGTTCTGAAACTCTCAGCCACACGCTCAACATCCTACTATTTCTTATTTTTTTTATCGTTGATAAGGTTACGCTTTATTTATGAAAGCCAGTCAATTTTTGTTTGCCACTCTAAAAGAAACCCCTAGTGATGCTGATATCGCCTCTAGCCAATTGATGGTGCGCGCCGGTCTTATTCGCAAAATCGCTTCTGGACTATATATTTGGTTGCCCATGGGGCTGCGCATCTTACAAAAAGTCGAACGTATTGTTCGTGAAGAGATGCAAAATGTCGGTGCACAAGAAGTGCTCATGCCAATGACTCAGCCAGCAGAACTCTGGCAAACGACCGGACGTTTTGACGATTACGGTCCTGAGCTGTTGCGCTTTAAAGACCGCCATGATCGCGATTTTGTGCTTGGTCCAACCCATGAAGAAGTCATCACCAATCTTGCCCAAGGCGAACTACGTAGTTATAAACAGCTACCGATTACCTTTTTTCAGATTCAAGGTAAATTTCGTGATGAGATTCGTCCACGTTTTGGCGTGATGCGTGCGCGTGAGTTCACCATGAAAGATGCTTATTCATTTCATGTTGATCAGGCCTCATTGGCTAAAACTTATCATGATATGTATGACGCTTATACGCGTATCTTTACCCGTTTGGGCTTAGATTTCCGTGCAGTACAAGCGGACACAGGCTCTATCGGTGGTTTTGCCTCGCATGAATTCCATGTCTTGGCAGACAGTGGCGAAGACGATATCGCATTCTCAGACTCATCTGACTATGCAGCCAACGTTGAACTAGCAGAATCTGTCAGCACTGCTGAGCGTCAGCCGCCTAAGATGGCACGTGAAGACGTCTTAACCGAAGATATGACCAGCTGTAAAATGGTTGCAGAACACTTAGACATCCCATTATCCACCACGGTCAAAACCTTAATCGTCCATGGTCATACCGAAGACGATGAGCCACAGCTGATTGCGATTGTGCTGCGCGGTGATCATCAATTAAACACCATCAAAGCAGAAAAAATCGAAGAAGCAAACGTGCCGTTGACGTTAGCTTCTGATGAAGAACTGAAAGCAGCTGGTCTGCATAAAGGTTATATCGGTGTTGACTTAGATATGCCTGTGTTTGTCGATCGCTCGGCAGCAGCCTTGTCAGACTTTGTCACTGGTGCGAATGAAATCAATAAGCATACTATTGGTATGAATTGGGCAAGAGATACCCGTCTCACCCGTATCGTCGATGTTCGAAATGTGCAAGAGGGCGACCCTTCTCCTGACGGTAAAGGTAGCCTGAAAATCAAACGCGGTATCGAAGTGGGTCATATCTTCCAACTGGGTGATAAGTATTCACAAGCGATGAACTGTAAAGTTTCAGGTGAAGATGGCAAGCCAGTTACCCTAATGATGGGTTGCTATGGTATTGGTGTTAGTCGCATCATCGCCGCTGCTATCGAGCAGAACAACGATGAAAACGGTATCATGTGGCCAAAAACGCCGACCGTTTCTGACTCGATTGCACCGTTCGAAGTGGCTATTATACCGATGAAGTCGAAAGAAGAGACCGTCATGCAAACCGCTACTGCGCTGTATGAAGAGCTAAAGTCTCAAGGTATCAATGTGTTGCTCGACGATCGTAACGAGCGTCCAGGCGTCAAATTTGCTGATCTTGAATTGATTGGTATTCCGCATCGTATTGTGGTCTCTGACCGCAACCTTGCTGAAGACAAATACGAGTACGTCAATCGCCGTGAAGCAGAAAAGCAAATGCTTAGCCGTGAAGAAGTCATAGCAAAAGTAAGCGGCAAATAGTCTGATTAGCACAGACTGTGCCATAAAAAGCGCCTATCTCAATTAATGAGATAGGCGCTTTTTTTACTTATAAAAAAAGGTGTAATGGACATTATTCATGCTGGCGTAGAGTCTAACGCTATATACTGTCTATATTTGCAAGGAATCAACGCCATGAATCAAAAAACTGCCCTTTTTGTAGTGATAAACACACCAAGAAGAATGGACGTAAGCTT
>NZ_JBEOOU010000013.1:0-96275 GCF_040309405.1 Psychrobacter sp. W2-37-MNA-CIBAN-0211 | reverse complement strand
GGTATCACCAGCAGCGGCCTCGCCCTGTTCTAGGTCAGCGGACGCTGAGAGGCTTGGGGCTGTTGGGGCGTCGTTATTGTTGTCAACGGTGGTTGGTATTGTGCCGGTCGTTGACGCACTGTCGAGTGTGCCATCGGTGGCATTGACCACGGGGGCTGGTAAGGTGCCACCACTGTTGACGGTGTCTGCACCTGTTTGGGTGAGCGTGATGACACCCGTTGTTGCATTAATGACATAGTTCGTCAATGAGGCGGTGTCAAGCTCATAGGTGACCGTGTCACCCTCATTTGGATCGGTTGAACCACTCGCGGTCGCAACGGTATCACCAGCAGCGGCCTCGCCCTGTTCTAGGTCAGCGGACGCTGAGAGGCTTGGGGCTGTTGGGGCGTCGTTATCAGCATCAGCATCAGCATCAGCATCAGCATCAGCATCAGCATCAGCATCAGCATCGGCATCGGCATCGGCATCAGCATCGGCATCGGCATCAGCATCGGCATCGGCGTCAGCGTCAGCGTCAGCGTCAGCGTCAGCGTCAGCGTCGCCATCATCTATATCAGTTGCAATAATCGTCGCAGGATCACTTTCATTACCAGCTTCATCAGTTGCCGTAGCTGTGATGGTTTCGCCATTCACTAATGGGTCAGCACTAGTGTCAATGACGTAGTCGCCATTTTCATCAACTGTTGTGGTGTATTCAGGTTCTCCATCGCTATCAGTGTCTACTTCAATCGTGGCACCAGGCTCACCTGTACCTGTGATTTCAGTACCGTCTTCGTTGATTTCAATGACTGGTGCATCAGGTGCTGTGGTGTCAACCACGCCAACTGTTTCAGTCAATGGGTCTGATTCATTACCAGCTTTATCTTTGATAGTCGCTGTGACATCAAGCGTGTCACCCTCTGCCGGAGCAGGTACTTTTACGGTAACTTTTTTTGCGATGATGTCATCTGCCGTTAAGACTTTCTCAACACCGTTAGCAATGACGGTATCACCAATGACAGCATTGGCAGGCAGTCCAACGACGACATCAACCATACCATTCTCATCAATCTCAGCATCATTGATAAAACCATCGTTATTACCAACCACTATGCTGGTTGGTGCATCAGGCGCAGTGGTGTCCACTGGTTTATCATCATCATCGTCATCATTATTACCACCACCCAAAGCTGCCCCTAATACGCCTACTCCCGCAAGAACAGCTAACCATGGCAATGCATTAAAATCTTCAGCTCCTGTCGCGCCCACCCACCAAGGAGCTACCTGTGGATTCCCTCCCAATGCTTGACCTTGTATCTCACCTAACTGGAGCTCAGTGACATAGTCTGCTACCTCTCCCGTATCAGGAATATAGTAATAATAACTACCATCTTCAGCAACGCCAATGAGTGCACTATCAATATCATCGTAGAACCCTTCAATAATGAGATCAGGGTCTGAACTATCATTTTCAAAAGAAATATGAAGATCTTTATCTATTCGTTTAGTAACAATATGGTTCGGAGCTCTGACAATTGCTTTATCAAAAAGCTCATAATTAATTTTATCGGTGGCTTTTATTGTGGTAGGTATGCCGTCCTTTGTAACGACTTGATGTTCAGCGACCGTTCCAGTTTGGGTATTTACTTTGACAGTTATAGTGCTCATAAAATCATCCTTGATTAATTAATTCTAAATGAAATAAATATCAATTTAGAATCATGAGTTAACTTGATTGGTTGTCTTGGTTAATAAGTAGCTAGCGACAACTCGACGGTTATTTTGACGATCCCGTCCAGTGTTATTGGTATCGATGGGCATAGACTCGCCGTGCCCTACGCTGCTCAGGCGTATAGCTTGTATACCATAGTGATTCACTAAAATATCTTTAACGATGCTTGCACGAGACTGAGATAGCTTTAGGTTATAGCGTTCAGCACCCTTGTTATCTGTATGGCCTTCTAAAGTAACTGCCATCTTCGGATAGGATTTAATAAAATTGGCCATACTATCTGATATTATGGATTGATTATTTTTAATGCCTGTACTATCAAAATCAAAAAGCACACTAAACTGTGTAGAACTTGTGATTTCCACTGGATTCTTTATTGTAGAAACCGCGATAGGTTCTTGTATAAGAATTTCAGATGGGGCTTCTGCTGTACATTCTGATAAAATACGACTGATCTGATGAGTTTGACGAGTATTTTGATTCAATAATAGCAGGGCCTCATCATGTGGTATCTGCTGTACAACAGGATTGCCAGCTGTTGATAGACCAACTATTAAATAACTCGTCGTTTGAGGGGTAAATTGATAGGTTTTGGAGTAAGAAAGAACTTCCTCACTGTCTTTATTTAATTTTTCTACATTGATGAGTTGAGAACCGCTACAAATAACGACATCTGAATAACTTCCATTTTGTAGACTGGTTTGAAATTCATTATCAGCACCAATGCCTATATTAATGATATTTGAATCATTATCGTTTAACTCATGAATAAAAACGATTCGACTTTCTTTAGATGTCAGAATACTATTGTCGGGCAGATTAAATATCTCTCCTGTTTTTTTCCAAGTAGCCTGCTTAATGTTGTGGCTACCATCAGCAGTAGATAACATCTGACCACTTTTTACAGTCTGGCAGCCTACAAGTCCAATTGCTAAAAATAATGTAGTCGATAACAATACGTTTCTTCTGTCCATAGTGTCTGATCCCAGTCAATGGAATATCCAGTATATAAACATCTCTCCTATCATTATATAGACCCATTTTTTTAGGATCAGCTGGACTTCCTTAATAATAAAAACGTGACTTTAAAGAACACAATAATCAACCAAGTATTACTGTACTATTAATTTTATTATATCCGCATTTACTCATAATGCAACCATGTATTTTTTATTAAACGTAGTAGCTTCATTACCATCCATAATAATAATTAACTACCATAACCATAATAAACTATTACATAATGATGTAAATTATTATAAGTAATAACACACAAAATCTACTGATAAACATAGAAAAATAAAACTTCTATTTTTTTATTTAAAAATCTATAATAAATATCTTACATAAGTCATTGCTAGCCCTTTATAATTCGTTAGCGGAGGTCAATGAAACGGTACTGCTGCAAGAGGTCTAACATAAGAAAAAACCTATTAGAGAATATAATCAATACCAATTTACGCTCACACTAATACTGTGTTCTACTGATAAAGAAAGGTAGCCTTTTATAATGAATAAATTTCGTGAAAAATGGTCTGCAGCCTTAGTGTTTGCAATATTTCTGCATTTAACGATATTCTTTATCTTTTATATAAACTCAAGCAAACACAGTTTAGATGACCTTGCTAATAACAAGAAAAATAGTTCGGATCACATCACTGTGACTCACGCAGATAATAGCGATTCCCCACTTAAAACATCGGCCTATACCCTCACCTTAGATAAAGCTGAAACACGTCCTAAAATTGATAGTAATCAGAGAAAGCATGTCACTGTCTCGGAAAAACCTACTCCTCAAGAGAATGAAAAGCAGAGAAGTAACTCTCAACAACGTAATGAAAATAATAATTCATATCCTATAGAGCCAAGTATTGCATCTAATGAAAATGCACAAAAAATTAATGAAGTCTTAGAAAATGAGCAGGTTAGGAAAGTGACACCTTTACGCACTATAGAGAGAGAAAATTTAGAAGATTTTGAAAACGATTCTGGTCTACTGGATATAGATATCCCGACACAAAAGACTGAGATGAGAGGAGATGAGAGTTATGAGGAAAAAAAATCTGAAGTAGAAAAAATAAACAATCAACTGAGTGCTGCTATTAGTGAAGTTAAAAAGCGCAATCAGCAAAAAATCGATCAAATGCAACAACAAAAACAACTGAGCTATGATGAGGAAACTGTAGAACCAAACTTGGTAAACTAAGTATTCATCGATGGCAAAAATTTTATTGAGCAACACACTGTGTGCACCATACACTGCTGGATCTGTGTTTTAGGATATAGAATACCCATAACATCAGAGAGACCCTTTAAATCGTCTATACAGGCGATTAAGACGTCTTGACCCAGCAGATTTGTCGTTAATGCTATTGAGACGCTGATTTTGCCAAGCGAGGATGCCATTGAGGAAAAGGTCATTGTTTGGTCACCGAGCAGATAGTTAGCGATTTAGAAAAATACAATGCCTGCATGCAGATTCATATCTGGTTCACTAATAAAGAGCTAGCTATTGCTGATGGAGCGATAACGAGAAAGTGACAAGCCCATGTGATTAAAGAGCTTGAGCTAAAATTTAGACACAAAAAAACCTCAAGTAAATTAATACTTGAGGCGAAACTTGCTTAAACTTTACAGTTTAAATTCGTTTTAAATATGGCGCAGCGGACGGGACTCGAACCCGCGACCTCCGGCGTGACAGGCCGGCATTCTAACCAACTGAACTACCGCTGCTTAGGTCTCTTTAGCATTCTACCTTTATGAAGAGGCCCACTTCGCTAAATAAGTGGTGGGTGATGACGGATTCGAACCGCCGACATTCTGCGTGTAAGGCAGACGCTCTACCAACTGAGCTAATCACCCATCGAACAATTGCGATGCAATTTATTCAACATCAACCGAGCTCTTTAGTTTGTCACTAAGCTCTGCTGCTGTGGGTGTGTATTATATAGATTTACATGTGCGTGTCAAACAGTATTTACCACTTTTCTCAATATTTTATTCACTATTATGACAAGCATATGTTTTTGTTGATTTTATATTTTTAGAAAATTCAATATTTTCAGACTTGATACTTATTTATTAGCTAGTGCTTGCTCGATATCGCTTTTTATCGCGTCAGGCTTGGTCGTTGGTGCATAACGATCGATCACTTGACCCTTACTATCGATTAAAAATTTGGTGAAATTCCATTTAATACCATCGGTAAGCAATCCGCCCTTTCGCTCTTTGAGCCATGCATAAATGGGATGAGCCTCTGCTCCGTTGACATCAATCTTTGCCATCATCGGAAAGCTGACGCCATAATTCTTTTGACAAAACGCGCCAATTTCGTCATTAGTGCCTGGATCTTGGCTGCCGAATTGATTGCAAGGAAAGCCAACGACGACCAATCCTTGATCTTTGTATTGCTCATATAGCGCCTCCAACCCTTCAAACTGGGGCGTAAAGCCACATTTACTCGCGGTATTAACGATTAACAATACCTTATCTTGATAGTCAGAAAACGCTTGCGGGCTACCATCCATGCGCTCAGCCGTAAAATCATAAATAGTGCTCATCATTTATCCTTAAATTGAGATTTTTGTTGTTTTGGGTATTCATTTGACACTTTTACTTTATCAGTCATATAAGCAGCAAGTATTATTGAAAAGGAAGCACTCTGTACTTCCCTTCCACATTACTATTACTGCTACTATCTAAATACTTACTTCTCAGACTTATCTAAATCGATAGATACTGAGTTGATGCAATAGCGCATGCCTGTCGTCTCACTCGGTCCATCAGGGAATACATGACCCAAATGTGCGCCGCAGTTGCTACAAGTTACCTCTGTACGAGTCATACCTAGCGAATTATCAACATGTTCTTCGATCGCGCTATTATCGATGCCTTGATCAAAACTTGGCCAACCGCAGCTTGCATCAAACTTATTGGTTGAATCAAATAAGCTGGCACCGCAGCCTTTACAGCGGTAAACACCGTCATCAGTCGCGTCATTATAAACACCAGTAAATGGACGCTCTGTGCCTTTCTCACGCAGTACATGATATTCGTCAGCACTCAGACGCTCTTTCCAGTCAGCTTCAGTCAATTGGCTGATTTCTTCTTTACTTAATTGATTGTCTTGCATGATTTGTCCTTATTAGAGTATTTGTTATCTAATCTCTGTCACTATTTTATCGCCATATTATTATGAAAACGATGTGCCCTATCTGTTGCTTATCGACTCACTATTCAAGGTGAATATTAGAGTCGTGATGCCTGTATTTTGGAATAAGCATGTCATTAAATAGAATTTTATCCAGTTTAAAATATATCAAATTACTTTAAAACTAGAGTGAGTAAAGATGTAATTTTGATAGGTAAACATGTATTTAGTTGACTGTCATTGTCGGGAGCGTCATACATAAAAGGAGTAATGCAAGAAAAACTTTCATTTACAAGTGTAAGTGATTTGAAAACCTCTTGCATTATGATTGATAATGCAATAATATCTTGCATTGGCGTCTAATTAAAAGCCTCAATTCATCTACTTATTGAAAAACTATCAGTTAATAAAGGCCTAAACAACCATGTCGGATGACAACAGCACCCAAGCAGCACGATTGGTACAATTACGCCGTAAGAAAGGATTCACCGCTGAGCAGCTAGCACAAGCGATGACTGCTGCTGGTGCCAAGGTGAGTCGTGGTGCTATCTCGAACTGGGAGCGTGGTACCAATGGTATCGTCTCATCCAAGCTCCCCATCCTCGCACGTATTTTGGGCTGTAGCGAAGGGTATCTGTTACGTGGTGAGCTTCAAGATCAAAACTCTGATGACACATCACCTAACAGTAATAACCCATATCAAGATGAAAAAATGCAAGACGAAATAACACCACAGAAAACACGAAGAAATCAGACCAAGATGCCATCAACCGCTTTCATTGATACTAATAAAAACTCACCAAACACCCTGACAAATGGTCATGCTATGAATCCGATAAAAAAATCCGATAAATTACAAAACGTTTGCTATGACATTCGTGGTCCCCTATTACAGACTGCCAATACAATGGAAGCAGAAGGCAAACGTATATTGAAGTTGAATGTGGGCAATCCAGCGCCGTTCGGCCTAGAAGCCCCTCATGAGATTTTACGCGACGTCGCGATGAATCTATCTGAAGCCACGGGGTATTCGGACTCGCAAGGGATTTTTTCAGCACGCAAGGCCATTTTGCAGTATTACCAATCTAAAGGTCTGCTCTCGGCAGTTGATGTCCGTGACGTATATTTGGGTAACGGGGTCTCTGAGCTGATTGTCATGACCATGCAGGCGTTGATGAATGATGGCGATGAAGTGCTCATTCCTATGCCAGACTATCCATTATGGACGGCTGCGGCCAACCTCGCTGGCGGCACTGCTGTACACTATCGCTGCAATGAAGAAGACAACTGGCACCCTGATATCGAGGACATCAAATCTAAAATCACCAGCAAAACCAAAGGCATTGTGGTTATTAACCCCAATAATCCGACAGGTTCCCTTTATAGTGATGAACTACTAAAACAGATCATTGAAGTCGCTAAGGAGCATGACCTAATCATCATGGCCGATGAGATTTACGATCGCATTCTCTATGATGATAATGTGCATACCCCGATGAGCACCTTGACTGACGACGTTCTGGTTCTCTCATACAATGGCTTATCGAAGTCGCATCGCATTGCAGGATTTCGCTCAGGTTGGATGATGGTATCTGGTCGCAAGCAACATGCAGCGGACTTTATCGAAGGCTTAGATATGCTCGCATCCATGCGCCTTTGCTCTAACGTCCAAGGACAGTATGCGATTCAGACAGCCATGGGCGGTCACCAAAGTATGAAGGACTTAACCTCTAAGACTGGTCGTCTATGTAAGCAGCGCGACATGGCCGTCTCACGTCTCAATGCGATTAAAGGTATTTCTTGTACCATGCCCCAAGGCGCGTTTTATTGTTTTCCAAAGATGGATCCTGAGGTTTATCCTATCGAAGATGATATGGATTTTATGATGGACTTACTTGTCGAAGAAAACGTATTGATGGTTCAAGGCACAGGATTCAACTGGGACAAACCAGATCATTTTCGCTTGGTGTTCTTGCCAAACTTGCTTGATTTAGAAAATGCGATGGATCGCTTGGACCGCTTTTTTGCCAAAAAACGCCAGCAGTTTGGTACTGAGTAAATCTGCATTCAACATAAAAAAATGCTTATCAGCATCACGCTGATAAGCATTTTTGGTTCTAATCCAAGCCTTATTAATGGGCTTTATAGCATTACTCTTAAAAGATATTTATCAATATGAGATAACTAATAGCAGACATTGAAGCTGCAGCCGGAAGGGTAATCACCCATGCCAGACCAATTGGTTTCATAAGCTTCCAGTTAGTATCTCTATTGACGATACCAATGCCAAGTACCGCTCCGACCAAGGTATGTGTACTTGAGACTGGCAGACCCATCGTCGATGCGCCCATCACAACGGCAGCAGCAGCCAATTCAGCTGAAAATCCAGAAGCTGGATGCATCTTCGCTAGATTGGTACCGACGGTCTGAATCACTTCTTTACCAATAAACCAAAGACCCACAATCAATGCTACGCCAAAGGTCAGCATCACAGCAGGGGGTACAGCCGCTTCGGTAGAGATGCTGTTGGTACGAATGACATCCATAATCGCCGCAAAAGGACCAACTGCATTGGCAATATCGTTCGAGCCATGACTAAAGGCAAATGCAGAAGCAGTAAAGACCTGCATCCAGCTGAACATAATAAAGGTGGCTTTGGTCAGATCTTCTTTATGCTTACCACGGATACTCTTGGTGTAAATATAGGTCGCAAGCCATACTAGCGCTGAGATCATCCCCATGATCAAAAAGCCTTGCAGCGTCGTCATACCATTATTGACGTTTTTCAGACCTTTAAAGACAACTAGTGAGGCCATGACTGCACCGCCCATAGCCGCAATTATAGGTACCCATTGCTTCAATGCCTTTAGGGTATCGAGGTTACTGCGCTCGTTTTCAATCTCATAAAGCTGTTTGTAATAATCGGTCTCTAAATCTTCAACGACGCAATCATCATCTTTGTAGATTTCTTGGTCACGTAACATCGCTGAGGTATAAGCCAGCTGTTCTGATTCTGTTAGACCGTCCAAAAATTCTTTGTGGTTTTGTTTTAAGGTTTTTTTATCAGCTTTTAACTCGCCAATATACGCCTCTGTTTTATCATTATACTCAATGATATTTTTCTTAATCTGTCCATATAATAAATAAGACAAAACGCCGCCTAGTAGCGGTGATAGCACCCAAGAGATGGCGATAGTACCAATCTTGCCCCAATTCACGGTTGATAATGCCATCTCGGTACCACCTAACGTGATACCTAATACGATGGAGCTACCAACCACGCCGCCAATAATCGCATGTGTGGTCGAAACAGGTAAGCCTTTTTTGGTGGCAAATAACAGCCAAAAGGCAGCAGCAATGAGCGCTGAAAGCATGACATAAATAAACTGGTTGGGTTCGACTGCGAGGCCATCTAGATCGACAATGCCGCTTCGGATAGTATCGGTTACTTCACCACCTGCCAGCACAGCGCCTGACACTTCAAATATCGCTGCGATACCCAATGCTTGAGGGATAGTTAACGTCCCTGCGCCTACTGAAGTACCAAAGGAGTTGGCGACATCGTTACCACCGATATTGAATGCCATAAAGACACCAAAAGCGGTCGCCACAATAAATAGCGTCGTTTGCTGACGCATCGTGTAATCTAGACCCCACCACAAAAAGTAGCTGGTCATCGCAACCAATAAAATGGCAAAAAATAGATTTATTCTCATGGAGCCAACTGATTTAGCTGACTCTGTAGAACTGTTGCTAATACCCATACGTTGATGCGTCCTGCGTAAGCTGATTGGAATTATATGCGATTAGTAATATTGCGCAGCTATACAGGCAGGTTTTAATATCCCGCACTAAAATAGCATTATATAAAGGCGCAACGTGCTCTCTAAACAATGAACTCTTTACGTTTGTTTTGCTGCCGTATCTTAGAATCGATTGTTGCTGTTTGACGTTTGATTCAAATTATCAATACATTATCAAAAACCCATCACTCCACATGTCACAAAGCCGCAAGCGGTATTGCTAAATCATCTGATTACAGCATCTTGCGGCTTATATTTGTGGCGATGTTACTGTTTTTATCGATATCTGATACGGCAACAATATCTTTTAAATAGCTGTACAAATCATACAATACACACTTATTAAGGCAATATATGACATAGCAGAGACAATTGTGCCCCTATTATATTAAATATAATCACATAATGCATAATGATATTGCAAGATTTGTAACTGTGATTGTGTACTTTCAATATCACCCTTTCTCAGTGACAGATTAGATCGAGTATGTTTCACTAAACTTCACTTGGAAAAGACGGTTAACAATATAGACCGCCATTAACCCTCAATTTTAATAAAGAGCTACTGGTTTTTAGATGCTACTGACAACTGTTTAATAGCATGGTCTAAAACATCCAAACGCGCCTGACGTTTCTCGTTGGTGGCTATGACACACCATGGTGCGTATTCAGTATCAGTACGTGCCAGCATATCAGCGGCAGATTGTACGTAATCTGACCACTTATCACGGTTACGCCAATCGTCATCAGTGAGCTTAAACTGCTTGTGAGGTGTTTCTTCGCGCGCTTCAAAGCGCTTAAGCTGCTCTTTCTTATCAATCGCCAGCCAGTATTTAATAACCAACGTCCCTGCCTCGCTCAAATCCGCCTCGAAGCGGTTGATTTCATCATAAGCACGTTGCCATGCAGCATCAGTCGCAAACTGCTCAATACGCTCAACCAACACGCGCCCATACCAAGTACGATCAAAGATCGCAATACGGCTAATACGGTTTGTTTGCTCGTCAGGCAGCCTTGTCCAAAAACGCCAGAGATAAGGATGCTGTGACTCGTATAGCATCGGCGCACCAATATTATAAATTTGGTATTCACGCGGATCGAGCGCGGCCACCAGTCTTTTGATAGCCCCGCCTTTGCCAGCAGCGTCCATTCCTTCAAAAGCAAAAACAATATGACGACCTTTGCGCGCACGTAGCAATTCGGCAAGACGAGCTTGTTTTTCTGCCAATGCCTCTTGATAGTCAGCCTTACTGACGTCTGAGTCATCGATATCGGTTAGTAACTTGGGTATTTTTACAGGTTCAAACGGTTCCTGATCAACTTTTGACTCAGGTTTTTGCGTCTTGGACTCAGACTGACTTTTTGTTGTTTCGTTACTGTCTGTTCGACTACTTACAAGTGCAGTTTGCATCGCATGCAATACTTCATGGCAAAAATGATCGGCAGCTTGTGATTTATCCTCACCATCGATGATGATCCAGTCGTCCTGTTGCCGTAACAATGTCACGGCTACTTCGTTAAACTGCGCGACAATCTCTGCATTATTCCAATCAATTTGATACAAAAACTGCGGATCGGCTTCATCGTCATTTAATCGCTCTTGCAACGTTTCGATATCAACATGAAACCAGCATTTTAGTAGTCTGGTTTGATTGGCAACGAGGTCTTGCTCAAACGCTTGCAGTTTAATAAGTTGCTGTTGTAGATACGCTTGCCATTTCGCAATCGGTAGCGCTTTGTCGTTATCGGATTTTTTGTCTTGTGATTGACTATTTTTTGACGACTTATCATCGTTTTTGTTGTCTGCTGCCATACGCATGACGTTGTAAAGCAAATCAGCATACCAGTTGCCAAAATAAACCATGACATCACCATGACGTGGCAGCGCTTTAGTGTGTGCTTGCCACATCGGCTGATACGCTAAGGGACAATAACCAATAGTTGCCTCCACCTTAAGCAGCCGAGGATCTACCCACTGGCGCAACTGTTTGACAGCAGTCCCCTTGCCCGCCTGCTCCATACCATTAACCAGTACCAACAGCCCAGTTGGCTGATTGGCAGGTGGCGGCGTTTGCTGCCGTGTCGCGCGCAGAGCATATTGGGCGGTGACCAATGCTAACCTAAGGTCATCTTTATCCATCGAGAACTGACTCAGTGGATTGGGCGTTAAGCGCTCCTCGATCACTTGCTCACTAAATTGCGCACTGACCGCTTGTGGTGCTGTAAGTTCAGTCGTATTATTATTTTTGCTCATAACTGGCATCGTCCTATGATTGAAAGCGTTTCAGCTTAATCATAGCATTCGACCAATTCAGTAAATAACGCTGCTGTGTAACAGTTTGACATTTGTATTCTGCTTTATTTTCTTTTAAGGTGAACACAATCTTGAGAGCATGTTTTAAAAGAGTCTTAAAATTATAATAAGCACCAAAAACGGCATAACTTTGACCACTTTATTCTCAACTTAATCATGATCTTTATTTTTATATAGGATTTTACGCCATGTCTGCTTTAACCGACTTACAACAGCACCTAACAAATTTTTGGGCGCTGCCACATCATCAAGATGCCGAATTGAATATCAAACTCAACGAAGTGCAAGCATGGCAACAAGCGCGACTCCAACGTACGCATAGTGAGCTGTTTGAACAGCCAAAAAATCAGCTGATGGCAGACTATTTTCTGACACAGTTATATGGTGGCGATGAATTCAAGTTATTGGCCGAACAGTTAGAACGCATTTTGCCAAAAGCAAAAAAGCTTGAGCGTCTTGCTAAAGAGTCCGCTTTAGAAGCTGGCAGCATGGGCATCCAAGCAGCTATTCTAGCGATTGAGCTAGACTTGCATTTGGCCCAATGGCTACTTGCTCAAGACTTACCAGTCACCGAAGACAATATGCTAGCCGCCTATCGTATTGTCGATGAAGAGGATGAACGCCGTGTCCAGATCGGTACTCTTAAAGACGTTTGCTACCGCACTGACAAACATTTAAACTCATTTATGCTCAAAAAAGCGTTTGCCTTAGCAAAAGGCACCGCCTATCGCTATAACTTTCAACCACTGTATGACTTCATCGATACTGGTTTTAAGGCCATGAAACCCCTCAAAAGTGTGAGCAATTTTATCGAGCCGTTTTGTGAACGTGAGCTTGAGATTATTGACGAAGTTCATGACACGGATAATGGCAGTAAGCCCTTGTCATTTGATGTATCATAGGATTGAAGAGAGACTGAGTTAACTGGCAAAAACTCGTTAACGAACGCAATATATACTCAAAAAATATCTCAAATAAATAATCATAAAAGTGAACAATAGGATAATGCAATGACCGATGATACCAATAATAACACTGCCCACTCTGACCAAAAGCTACCGACCAACACCACAACTAATGGTCATTTACAAGATAAATTGGTCAGAGACAGTATCACTCACAGTCAAAATATCACTGCACAAGTAAAAGCGCGTCAAAGTCCTGTGCCTAATGCGACGACTGATACTGGTATTGATGCTAGCGTCAAAAAAAGTAATGATTTTACGCAAGTCCAAGACTTGCCAACCGGAACGCCACAAGGCCAACAAACCACTATGTCAAACAACCCTACAAACAATAGCACCGCTGCACAAGAGCAGACCGCTAAGCAAACGCTTTTTAACCAGCGTGATGACATTAATAACCCGCACACACTCGACACTGACGGTAATGAGCAAACGCATTTCGGTTATAAAACAGTCAATAAATCAGAAAAACAAGCACGTGTTGCCGACGTTTTTACCTCAGTCGCCAAAAAATACGACATTATGAATGACTTAATGTCTTTTGGTATTCATCGCTTATGGAAGCGTTATGCGATTAGCTTATCAGGCGTACGTGCGGGTCAGCATGTGCTTGATATCGCTGGCGGTACGGGTGATTTGGCCAAAGTCTTTAGCCGTGAAGTCGGTCGCAACGGTAAAGTCGTGTTATCTGATATCAATGCGGCAATGTTAGAAGTTGGTCGTGAGCGCTTGATTAATGCTGGCTGCAATAATGTCGATTTTGTACTTGCCAATGCGGAAACATTAGCACCATTTGATGACAATAGCTTTGATTTGCTTACCATTAGCTTTGGTCTGCGTAATGTCACGGACAAAGATGCTGCTCTAAAATCTATGTATCGCGTGCTGAAGCCGGGTGGTCGCTTATTGATTCTAGAGTTCTCAAAACCCGTGTTTGAGCCATTATCGAAAGCCTACGATTTATATTCATTTACCGCCTTACCAATTATGGGTAAGCTGATTGCTAATGATGCTGAAAGTTACCAATATTTGGCTGAATCGATTCGTATGCATCCTGATCAGCAAACGTTGAAGCAGATGATGCAACAAGCGGGCTTTGAAAATTGTGATTATCACAACTTGACCGCTGGTATCGTCGCCGTGCATCGTGGCTTTAAAGCATAACGATAAAAGAAAAATACTAACACCCAATAGTCGTAACCACTGACCCTGACAAACCATGCGCTTTTCTAAAGGCGCTCAATTAAATATGTGAGAGCCTTATGCTGACTGTGTTACTTTTGGCTGGTGCCGAAAAGCTGATTAACCTTGCCATTGCTAGCGATGAAATCACCAAATCAGGTCTAGCACCATTGGCTGGCAAAGTGTTACGGCTGAATATGAAGTCGCCTGAGATTGATTTGGATGTGTTATTCACCCATGAACGTTTGCGTTTTGAGCCCGTCACGACTGACAGTGTGTTTGAGCCAAGTGGCCGCATGAGTGAACGCCAAAAAGCGAGTATGGAGCGAGCGCGTATCGGTCACAGTCGACCCGATTGTATCATTACCGTAGACAACCCAGCCCAGCTGCTCAATCTAATGCGAGGCACTGAAGGTAACTTGCCTATCGCTGGTGATTATAAAGTGCTGATGCAACTGAAACAGTTGGTGGCAGGTTTTGACCCAGATGTCGCTGGCCAGTTAGAACCCTTCATCGGCAAACCCATGGCGAGTCAGTTGCATCTACTCATATCACAACTGAAAGGCAGTTGGCGTCATAGTGCCAAACGTGCTTTTAATGATGTCAGCGACTGGGCCAATGATGTGGCGGGCAATAGTGTCCCTGACCCCGTTGAGCTGGAAGAGGTAAATGATCTTAAGCAGCAACTGTTAAAGCTGCGTGCTGATGTCGAACGTGAAGAGGCCAAACTTGCTGCTATCAAAGAGGAGCAGGCACGTTTTATCAATAATTCGTTCCATCAATAACCCGTTTAATTAATAACAAGCAAACATTATTAGTTAAACGGGTTATTGATCACATTATCTATAGATAAGCACAGCGTCTACCTTATTTTTGACTTTCTCTAGAGTACCTATACCTCATGTTATTATCTCACCGCGCCCGTTTACTTGAGCTTTGGCGTATCGCCGCAATATATCGCATTGATACGCATTTTTCTATTGAAGAGGCGCCACAACTGCAACCTTTAGCACGTTTAATTCGCTTGCATCCAGCCGCTTGGGGTAAAAAGCATCAGCCAAACGCGATTAAATACGCGCTTGAGGACATGGGTACGCTGTTTTTAAAATTAGGCCAACTACTGTCAACACGTCGTGATTTGGTACCGCCTGAGATTATTGCTCAACTGGTTCAGCTACAAGACAAGGTTAAACCATTTAACTCTGATGTGGCCATTACCCAAATCCAAGACCCTAAGCATGGTCTTGGGCAGTCTATTGGCACATTGTTCGCACGCTTTGATGTCAAACCGCTAGCGGCTGCTTCTATCGCCCAAGTACACACTGCCGCCCTGCATGATGGCCGTGAAGTCGTCATAAAGGTGGTTCGTCCCGATATCCGCAACACGATTGTTTCTGACTTTGAGCTACTACGTGAATTGGCAAGTTGGGCATCCGCTCGTATTGAAGCGGCGCGTGCCGTACATATTATCGATATTGTCGAGGATTATCGGCAAGTCATGCTTAACGAGCTAGACTTGACGTTAGAGGCAGACAATACCACCCAAATGCGCAATAACTTCTTGGGTTCAGCATTAATGTATGTGCCTGAAGTCTATGATGCTGCCAAAAATGTGATGGTGATGGAGCGTATTCAAGGCGTTCCTATCTCGCAAGTTGAGATGTTCGATCAGCTTGGCTATGACCGTGCGGCACTGGCAAAAAAAGGTCTAACGATATTTTTCACCCAAGTCTTTCGTGATAATTTCTTTCATGCTGATATGCATCCAGGCAATGTATTCGTAGAGACCCCACCTGTGCAAACACTACATGCAGGTATGGCAGCGGTCGACTTGGGTCATGAGCCACGTTATATCGGACTTGATTGCGCCATCATGGGCACCTTATCAAAAGACGATCAGCTCATTGTCGCGAGGATGTTATTGGCGGTTATGAATGACAACTTTACCGCAATGGTTGATATCGTCAGCCGAGCCGGTTGGATACCACCAAATGCAGATAAGCATGCATTGATGCGTGATATGAAACGTACCGTCGGCCCTATGCTACAAAAATCCATTAATGACATCGACTTTGCTGGCGTATTGATGCAGATTTTGGATATCGCACGTCGCCATCATATGAGTATCCCGCCACAGCTGATGCTATTGCTAAAAACATTAGTGCACGTTGAAGGCCTCGGTCGCGACTTGTATCCTGACCTTGATATTTGGTCACTTGCCAAGCCCATTCTAAGCAGCTGGATCAAAGAACAGCTAGATCCGATGCGTAATCTAAAGCAACTACGCCAGCAATTACCTGAGATGTTGTTGTCAACGACTGATATTCCAAAATTACTAGATCAAGGCTTACAAAGTCTTGCGTCACAAGGCTCACGTCAAGACAGCCAACTACGTGAAATACAGCAAATTCGCGCGGACATGCTTAACGATCGCCGCCGTGATTGGCTAGCACTTGCAGGCTTTGCTATTTTCATTGCCATTGCAACGCAAGTCGTCGGTTGGCTATCACCTATATTTTATATACTGGCTCTCTTGGTAGTTGTTTGGCGAATTTTAGCTTAGAGACCAACTTTATCTTTTGCTTACTTAGTTCAGAAAAAGCCCCGCAACTCGAGACTCAAACAAAAAAATGCGCCTGCTTTTAATGAGAAGCAGGCGCATTTTTTATGCTAAATACTGATTACTATAACATTTGGTCAATCGCCATTTGAGTCAATACACGACCACGTGCCGTACGCAACACATAGCCTTGCTGAATCAAATAAGGCTCAATCACGTCCTCAAGTGTACCGCGATCCTCTGCCATAGCAGCTGCTACCGCTTCAACCCCTGCAGGACCCCCATCAAAACGCTCATGCAATATCTCGATATACCGTCTGTCTAAATGATCAAGACCTCGTCTATCCACGGCTAGCATATCTAGCGCACTACCCGCAATCGCACCATTGATACTGCCATCGCCTCTGACCTCCGCGTAATCGCGTACACGGCGTAGTAACCGATTGGCAATCCTTGGTGTGCCTCGGGCACGGCGCGCAATCTCCACCGCACCATCCTCACTCATAGGCACACGCATCAAGCGGGCGGCACGGCTAACAATCGTGGTCAGATCGGCGATATTATAAAACTCTAGCCGCTGTACAATGCCAAAGCGATCACGTAGTGGTGAGGTCAATAATCCTGCTCTGGTGGTTGCCGCGACCAAGGTAAACGGTGGTAAATCAAGCTTGATAGAACGGGCAGCTGGCCCTTCACCGATCATGATATCTAGCTGAAAATCTTCCATGGCTGGGTAAAGTATTTCTTCAATAACTGAACTCAGACGGTGAATCTCATCAATAAACAGGACATCACCCTCCTCCAAATTGGTCAGCATGGCTGCCAAATCGCCTGGACGCTCGAGGACAGGCCCTGAAGTCGAGCGTAAGTTACCGCCCATTTCACGAGCAATAATATTGGCAAGCGTTGTTTTACCCAACCCTGGTGGACCAAAAATGAGCGTATGATCCAATGGCTCGCCACGACCGCGTGCCGCGCCAATAAATACTTCCATCTGCTCACGCACCACCGGCTGACCAATATATTCAGCCAACAGTGCTGGTCGAATATTGGAATCAGGCGCATCCCCTGCGCCTTCTAGCGGATTAATCAAACGATCTTGCATCATAGTTTTTGTCATTATATTAAAAAATTAGGTAATAAATAGCATAACCAAACGCCACCTATAAGTCATGCAAAACATCAACAGTTATATACCAAAACGAAAATAAGCGACAATGAATGTCGCTTATTTGTTTGATACTTACTGATGTAACCATTAATAGCAGTAGGAGTAAAAACTACTTAAACGTTGATAGCTGCTGTAATGTGGCTTTTAACAATCCTTGCGTATCTGCAAAAATATCACCGTTACTTTTGGCAGCTTTGATGGCTTGCTGAGCTTCTTTTTCTTTATAGCCCAAACTAATCAGAGCGCCTTCTACTTCGGCGATGATATTGTCTTCGGCAGAAATCTCAGCTGGCTGCATAGCAAACTCTAAATTACTATTATCGACTTCAATATTTTTTAGCTTGTCTTTTAGCTCAATCAATAGGCGCTGTGCTGTCTTTTTGCCAATACCCGGGATACGGGTTAATGCCGTCTCGGACTCTTGCTCGACGTGCATTTTTAGCTCAGCGGCTGACATCGCCGATAGCATGGCTAATGCCATTTTTGCGCCAACGCCATTTATTTTAATCAATTGACGAAAGACATCGCGCTCTTTACGATCGATAAAACCATAAAGCAGCTGCGCATCCTCACGCACATGAAAATGCGTCCAAATGCTCGCCTGCTCATTGAGACGCAACTGGCAAAATGACGGTAGCGGTAGCTCAATATCATAGCCGACACCAGAGGTGGTCATGACACAGGCAGTCGGTGCCATCAAATACTGCACTTGTCCGCTAATCAATCCAATCATAACCCACTACCTCTTATAAGAATTGTCATAAAATTCAGCCAGCTGCAGAACGAAATATCTCAATAATCATTTATTCGATAAGTACTTTTTAACGTCAAATCTACTAATAAAAATCGACCATACCTTCAAGGCTAATAGGGCGAATCTTATGTGCTTGACCAGCAGAACCAAAAGCTTCAAAACGATTGGTACAGATATCTGACATCGCAACCATAGACGCTTTAAAGTATTTACGGGGATCAAATTCGCTTGGGTTTTCTGCCAAGAATTTACGGATTGCGCCTGTTGATGCCAAACGTAAATCGGTATCGATATTTACCTTACGGACACCATGCTTAATCGCTTCAACGATTTGCTCAACCGGTACACCATAAGTCTCACCGATATCACCGCCATTTTCATTGATGACTTTTAGCCACTCTTGCGGCACTGACGACGAACCATGCATGACCAGATGGGTGTTCGGGATACGGGCATGAATCTCTTTTACACGCTCAATAGATAAGATATCGCCCGTAGGTGGACGCGTAAATTTATACGCACCATGACTGGTACCGATCGCAATGGCTAGGGCATCGACGTTGGTGTCTTTAACGAACTGCTCAGCTTCATCAGCACTGGTTAATAGCTGCTCATGGTCCAATATACCTTCTGCTCCAGAGCCGTCTTCTTCGCCTGCCATACCGGTCTCAAGGCTACCTAAGCAACCAATTTCACCTTCTACTGAAACACCGCATGCGTGTGCCATTTTCACAACTTCGCGAGTCACGCTGGCGTTATAATCATAGTCCATTGGCGTTTTACCATCTTCACCGAGCGAGCCGTCCATCATCACTGATGAGAAGCCAAGCTGAATTGAGCGCTGGCAAATAGCAGGTGACATACCATGATCCTGATGCATCACTACTGGGATATGCGGCCACTCCTCAATCGCTGCGATAATCAAATGACGTAAAAACGCCGACCCTGCATAACTACGTGCTCCAGCACTGGCTTGAACGATGACAGGTGAGTCACAGGCGTCAGCCGCCATCATAATGGCGCGCATCTGCTCTAAATTATTCACATTATAAGCAGGGACACCGTAATTATGTTCAGCGGCATGATCTAGAAGTTGACGTAACGATATTAAGGCCATAAAACGCTCTCTGATTGAATTTTGAATAATATATTGAAAATAACGCTTGAAACCACCGCTTTTAAAAGGTGACTTTAGAATAATCAGCCCAATACTTTTGTTTGATAACCATCACAGCACGTTAAGTCAGCAAATAACGCACGAACCATTAGCAAAATGCGGCATTGTTTTGGGGATAATTATTACGCGCTGATTATAGCAAAAATTGCCCTGTCTTCGTAGCGGTTGCTCGACTATTTATTCACCTGTGAGATTGATGCTTTATTTTGGTTTAATCTATGATGCTTTGACTAGAGCTTATCCTCAATATTTTTCTACCTAACGAAAGCCATTAAAAGGGCTAAAAATCGCCAAACCTTAGTATTTAAACTGTGACACTACTAAAAGTAAGAAACGCAAAAAGCCTTGGCAATCACCAAGGCTTTTTTAGTATTTTGAGGGCTTATAAGCAACTATCCATACTAGCTAATGACTCAAAGAATCTTCTATCAATCGATAATAGATCATCAAATCAGCAGCTTAGGACTAGGATTTAGTACTGTTGTTCTGCTTCTACTGCGTTTTCACTCGCTTTATCTTCAACAGCAGCTGCGCCATCGGCAACCACACCAGCAGTAGCGGACACGGCTTCATTTGCACCTACCACAACCGCTTCACCCGTGTTTGCGAGTGCATCAGTAGCAGCAGCACCAGCATTGTCCGCGCCTTCGGCAACTTCGGCACCAGCATTTTGTGCAGCAACTTCAGCTTCAGCAGCAGCAGCTTCTGTTTCAGCAGCGGCAGCGTCAGTGTTAGCAGCAGCGTCATCACCAGCTGACTCAGCAGCAGCTTCAGTTTTATCTTGCGTCTCTTGGCTACATGCAGTGATTGCAAAAGTACCAGCAAGTACGCTAGCAAGTAATAAATGGCGTTTTAACATAATAAACCTCTCGTAAATAAAGCATGTCAAATACATGATTTGCGCTATTTTATAGAGTGCAAATTAGACATGCAATAATAATTTTCAGTATAGAAACAAATAATTACTACTTAATAATAATCAGTGTCTGTTCGTACTTAGTGCTTTCATACTAGCAAGTTAAACAAGAATGACAAGATAAATACCGCAGTCACTATATTGTTTTTACAGCCTAAGTTTTTATAGAATAACTTAGATTTTCATGATGAGTTGTACGTCTACTGTTACTCAATTGCTGAAGTATCGTTAAGCAGTTATGCTTTAGTCTGTAATGCAGCAACGGCAGGTAACACCTTGCCTTCTACAAACTCCAAGAAGGCACCACCACCCGTTGACATATAGCTCACGCCATCAGCCACTTGATATTTATCGATAGCCGCTAGGGTATCACCACCACCAGCGATTGAAAAACCTTGACTATTCTTGACTGCATTTGCCACTATTTGCGTTCCATCACCGAAAGCATCCACCTCAAAAACCCCAACTGGGCCATTCCACAGGATAGTTTTTGCATTAGTAATTGCCTCGGCCAATTGCTTGGCACTTTCTGGAGCGATATCTAATATCATGTCATTGTCGCCAATCGCATCAACCGACTTCGTAGTCGCAGTGGCTTTTTGTAAGGAGCCTGTAAAGTCAGCGAAATCGATCTCATTTTTATCGGCAACCACCACATACTCAGGCAGTAAAATCTCAGTTTTAGTCATAATCTCACGAGCGGTCTCAACCAAGTCCGCTTCATATAGCGAAGCGCCGACACTGTGACCTTGCGCGGCTAGGAAGGTATTCGCGATACCGCCACCAACGATTATTTGCGTGCATACTTCTGCCAAGCTGTGCAAAACTTGCAATTTTGTAGAGACTTTTGAGCCACCAACAATAGCGAGCATGGGCTGCGCTGGGGTTTCAAGCGCTAGGCTCAAGGCATCAAGCTCAGCGGCTAATAGCGGCCCTGCGCACACTGTTTTATCTGCTTGACGCATGGCCTGAGTGACACCCTCAGTTGAGGCTTGCGCACGGTGAGCAGTGCCAAAAGCATCCATCACAAACACATCACATAGCGATGCATATTTCTGTGCTAAGTCTGCATTATTTTTCTTCTCACCCATATTAAAGCGCACGTTTTCTAGTAGTACCACTTCACCTGCTTTAATTGCAACGCCTTCAGTCAGATAGTCATTGTTTAAACTAACTGGCGCTGCCAATTTGTCGCTTAAATAGTTAGCGACAGGTGCTAGAGAATATATGGCCTCAGGGTTGCCTTCAGTTGGACGTCCCAAGTGTGAACACACAATAACGGCAGCGCCTTTCTCTAGTGCCATTTTGATGGTAGGCAAACTGGCCTGCAGGCGCGCATCACTCGTGACCTTACCGTCTCTAATAGGTACGTTCAAGTCTTCTCGAATCAATACCACTTTGTCCGTTAAGCTTAGCTCACTCATACGCAAAAAATTCATTACCTGCTCCTATGCATCATCTATTGTTAATCTATGGTGTGGCTTTTTACTAAATATCACTGAATGACAGTTATCAAACTATTTAACCGATTATTCTTACTAATGGTCTCATGAGACTGATCTAGCAAGAATCTGAGGCGGTGTATTCTAGCAGTTTTCTAACAAGCGCTCATAAAGAACCTATGATTAAATTTTACTAAGCAGGTTAAAAATAAGACAAACTTATTTAAATTTTATAAAAATCAGTAACATTTCGTGGTGGTACTCAGCAATCAGGCTGTTTATGATGGCATTGATGTTTATCGTAAATATGAGCTTTACGATACAGCGCCTATTAATGATAATAATTAAGTTCAACAATAAAAATAACCCATTAGGAGAATACTATGAGTATCGATCTAGCCACTGCCAAACAGACTTTATTGAAGCTGAAAGACGAGTATGAAACTCGAATCGATAAAATCGAAGATCATATCCAAAACCCACAAGATGACCTCAATGAGCATTGGGAAGATCAAGCCATCTCTTATCGTCAAAACGATATGCGTAAAAATCTCATGGGTGAAGCACGACAAAGCCTAATCTATGTCGAAAATGCCTTGAACCGTATCGAAAATGGGACTTATGGTGAATGTGAGGTATGTGGCAAACTGATTGAAGAAAAACGCTTGGAAGCACTGCCCTATGCCACCTTATGTATGGAACATGCAGAATAACGATTCATTTATATAATGCACTTATATTTTGAAACATCGATTTTATTTTGAAACATTGATTTCAAATTTAGAAATCAGTTATAAAGCAGGCGTCTGCCACGTACCAAGCGCCTGCTGCCATTGCTCACAGCGCTCGGCTATTTGGTGTTCTGGCAAATCCATAATATCCCCAACTACTGCCACATAAGCAATCGGCAAACCTGCCAGCTCAATAACGTTTTCTGCCGTTAGACCGCCTATCACACATAACTCAATACCTTGCTGACACCCATCGGAAAGCTCTCGGCGCGAGATGACATCTGCATTAGGCTTGGTTGTAGACGCAAATACTGCGCCCATCGCGGCATAACTGGCGCCATCATCCTGCGCTTCTTTCACCAGCGCCACATCACCATGACAAGTGCGGCCAATAATCTGATTCGATAATAGACATTGCTTGGCCTCTCTGATATCGCCATCTTCTTGCCCCAAATGAACCCCAACACCAAGCTTTGCTGCCAGCTGAATATCATCATTGATGACGACTGGGACATTGTATGTCTTTGCCAAGCGAATTATTTGTAGAGCTTCGTCATAGAGCTTGGATGCGCCATTGCTTAACGTCAATGTTTGCTTACGGCGGATTTGCAATAAGGCAATACACCCTGTGGCAAACGCGGTCTCTAATTTGCGGTATAGCAGCGCGAATTCATCATCATTAGTCAATAAGTATAGCTTTGGTGTTGGTGCAATCATCGATGCTTGAGTCATATAATTTTCCTAGGACACGTCCTAAATTCAACACAATAAAAAAGCCGTTATATCACATAACAGCTTTTTTACACCTACTAAACCAATCCGCTTACACTGTACGGCGAGTTGCCAAACTGTTTAAAATGTTTTTAGCATCACCCCAACGCGTGGCTGAGCTGTTCGCCCCTAAGATGACAATAATCGCAGGACGGTTATTCACACGTGTTTCCATTACCACACAACGACCTGCTTCATTAATAAAACCGGTTTTTGAGATGCCGATTGGATAATCACCTGAACGTACTAGACTACTGGTGTTGTTGGCTTTATAGGTACGGTTACCAGCTGAATAATTGGCCACGTAAAAGTCATAGCTCTTAGTCGTGGAGAAACGACGAATCACATCGTAGTTACCAGCAGCACGAACCATTTTTACCAAGTCATTTGATGAAGCAACGTTACGTTTATCGAGACCCGTTGGATCACCGAAATAAGCTGTCGTCATACCAAGCTCTTGTGACTTACGGTTCATCGCTCGTATAAAAGCATCATAGCCGCCTGGATAGTTACGCGCGAGGCTTTTGGCAGCAGGGTTTTCAGATTTCATTAATGCCATTAACAGCATTTCAGCACGGTTCAAACGATCGCCTGATTTTAACCGCGAACTTGCACGCTTAGGACCGACGAAATCTTCAGGATCGAGGGTGATCTCTTCTCTCATATCGAGACCTGCATCCAACACCACCATTGCCGTCATTACCTTAGTAATACTCGCCATAGGACGGGCGACATCAGCGTTTTTCTCGTAAATAGATTCACCAGTTTCGGCATCGATCACCGCCACACTACGAGAGTCGGTGCTGATCGGAATCATGCTACTGCTGCCAAAGCTCCCACGATAAGTAGTGTTATAGCTGTTGGTGTTATTGAAGCTGTTATTACTACTACCAAAACTACTGGTGTTGCTGTTAGTAATATTGGTAGTGCCATACCCATTATCGACTTTTTTGATGGCCGAGCCATTAGACTTGTACATGATATTACGTGCTTCAGACAAGCTATCGGCACCGCCCCAACTCATACGAGCATTAGAGCCAGTATCAGCGCTACCATTAATCGTAAGTGCAGCTTGCGCAATACTGCCCAGACTCAATGAAATCATAGCAACAACTAGCTGCTGTTTGGTTAATGGTAAGAGCTTCATTCTTCCCCCTGCTGTCGCGATGCTGTTAATTAGCGAATCAGTTACATACTAATTAATAGCAACAACGTACGTAGCGTTTGTGGTTGTGTTTGTAGGTACTCACATAGAGTTTTTGTATTTTTAGTGTATCATGGTTTGCATTTAAGTTTAATGTACTAAATCAGTTAGATGGGCATTTTTTAACCTGCTTCAAATTTTGCTACATTTAAATTAGATTTTAGCAATATTAATTAACACTATAGCAATATATGATGAGAGTAGTAGTCATCACATCAGTGCGATATCATCCTATTGTAAAATAATAAAAATCATTGTTGTGGTTAATAGATATACAGATTGGTTCAGATAGTTTAACGTTCACAATGCAACCTTCATTTTGATAGACAGCAAAGAGTACAACTATGATTCGAGTATTGGTAGTAGATGATCATGATTTGGTGCGGATGGGTATCAGCCGTATGTTGGCAGACAGTGCTGATATTGAAGTCATCGGTGAAGCTGACAGCGGCGACATGGCGATTAAACTGGCCAAACAGCTGCGCCCTGATGTGATTTTGCTAGATGTGAATATGCCCAATATCGGCGGGCTTGAAGCAACCAAGCGCTTGATTCAGCTTGATCTGGGTATTAAAATTTTGGCCGTCAGTAGCATGTCGGCGCAACCGTATCCATCCATGCTGATCAAAGCGGGCGTCAATGGTTATATAACTAAAGGTACGCCGCTTGATGAGATGATACGCGCGGTCAAAAAAATCTATCAAGGTGGTCGTTACTTTAGCCAAGATGTCGCTGAGCAGTTGGCTGATGTTCTCTTGTCAGATAATGCCAACTCACCTTTTGACTTATTAAGTGACCGCGAAAAACAAGTAGCCATGATGGTGGTCAACTGCCAAAGTCCGCAGCAAATTGCTGATCAATTGTTCGTGAGTGTCAAAACCATCAACACTTATCGCTATCGCATTTATGAAAAAGTCGGCGTCGATAGTGACGTGAAATTGACTCATCTGGCTATCCGTCATGGTCTCATTCAACCGTAAACCTCTTCATACCTTTTTTATTACGGTCAATTTATGAAACTTGCGCTCAGAGCCGTCTCTGCTATCACCAATTACCTACAGCAAGATGAGACGCTGCCTTTACCACAGTTACGGCGGTTGGGACTGATCTATAGCAGTTATCGATTTATCGTTAGCGTATTTTTTATGTTGATGGTATATGTGACCGTCAAATCTGATAGTGGCTCATTATTACCAAGCTTATTGCAGCAAACAGCGCTTAGTTTCTACGTCATCATCAGTTTAATTTTGCTTGGCTTGTTTTATGTGGTGACTAAGAATCTGCGGCGCCAGCTGGCTTTTGGATTGGCATTAGATGTCATTATCTTGAGCCTTTTGCTTTATACCAATGGTGCCCCTGACTTACAGCTCACCATGCTTTATATGGTCGTCGTCGCGGCCAGCTTCATGCTACTGTACGGCTCGCAAGCACTTATTATCACTTTGCTTGCTATTATTTTCGTAATCTATCAGCAGTTTTTTTATGCCATCGCCAATAGCATGAGTTTGTCCAATTTAGGCGATGCCTTGCTGATGTCAGCAAGCTTTTTGGCGGTAGGGGTCTTGAGCTGGTCCATTTCCCAGCGCTTGGTACAAGTCGAGCAAGTCGCTGCAAATCAAGCCAAAGAAGTCGAACGACTGAACGTGATCAATCAAGAAGTCATTACCCAAATGGTCAATGGGGTCATCGTGATTGACAGACAGCATATTGTGTTAGCAAACCTAGCGGCTCATCAGCTACTCAGTATCCCCCACCCTCCGCTAGCGTCCATGCTTGATACGTCCAGTCATTTAAGATATGAGCAAAACAACCCCGAAGCTACCCTTCTCGCCGACTTTCAACATCAGCTCAAAGAACAACATCTGCAACTTATTGATGCCTGTTTGTCCGTCTCTGAAGGGCTGTCACGCAGCTTTGTTTATGAATTACCTGCGGTAGCAAATGCCTCTGTCATCGGTAAGCTACGGGTACAAATCATCCCCTTAAAAGATAATAGCAAGCTGATCATGCTAGAAGATTTGCGCCGTGAGCAAGCCAGCGCTCAACAGTTAAAGCTGGCATCGCTTGGGCAATTGACCGCCAGTATTGCCCATGAAATCAGAAATCCGCTTGCGGCTATCTCACAGGCCAGTCAACTATTGATGGAAGATGTCGTAGAAAGTGAGAGGAACAAGGCAGCAGAGCATAGTACTATCAGTTCTACTGCCGACCATACAACAGCGATGACAGAGCCTGCAAATACTTATATGACGGGCAATCACGAACTGTACGAAATGATATTTTCGCAAACCAAACGTGTAAACCGTATTATTGAAGATATCTTAAAACTGTCTCGCCAGCAGGTAGCCCGTCAGCAATCAATTCTATTGGCTGATTGGCTACCACTGTTTTTGGACAATTATTTTCGAGACCATGACATTTTTTTGCGTGTATACACCAATCCCACCATCTCGTTCGACATGCACCAATTGGAACAAGTATTAATCAATTTGATCAATAACGGTCTGCGTTATAGTAGCTACGCTCACCCTCATGCTTTTGTGGAAATTGAGATTTACTGTGCTGATAACGATGTTATAATTGATATTTTAGATGATGGATTGGGCGTTAGTAGCAATGATTTACAGCATTTATTCAATCCATTCTTTACCACCGACGAAGCTGGAACGGGTTTAGGATTGTATTTATCACAGGCGTTCTGTGAAGCCAATCAAGCCCGTTTACTCTATATTCCTGAACACCAAAAGACTTGCTTTCGCTTGATTGCTCCTGCTATCGACACCGATGGTCACGATGCTGATAAACGGCTTACTCAAGACCAGTAGCTTCTATAAAAGAGAAGGGTTGTTTGATAAAAGCATGTTGATTATCACCCTTATTAGATAAAATATTTTGAACCCTATTTTTAAATTTTTAGCCATCGAACACAATGAGATAACGTATGACAGTAACCGCGCTAGTCGTTGATGATGAAGTAGATTTGTGCCGCTTGATGCAAATCACCCTAACCAAGATGGGCATCAAAAGCGATGTGGCTTATACCTTATCGCAAGCACGCGCCTACTGGCAGCAAAACGACTATGACTTTTGTCTGACGGATCTCAAGCTACCTGATGGCTCAGGACTAGAGCTGGTCAAAGACATCAGCAACAGCTCTAGTACACCGATCGCCGTGATTACTGCCCATGGTAGTATGGACTTGGCTATTGAAGCGTTAAAGCTGGGTGCTTTTGACTTCGTTAATAAACCGCTTGAGCTGCCACGCTTACGCCAGTTGGTCGAAAATGCACTAAAGGTTATTCACCAAAATAACGAAGCAGAAGCCGCGCCTGAATGTTCACCTGAGCAGCAGATGTTGGATAGCCGTTTAATCGGTGATTCTGCCGTCATGCATCCCCTTAAAAACACCATTTTAAAATTGGCTCGCTCACAAGCACCAGTTTTTTTATCGGGTGCGTCCGGAACAGGTAAAGAGGTGGTTGCCAAGCTGATTCATGATTTAAGCCCACGTCGAGATGGCAGTTTTGTACCGGTGAACTGCGGAGCAATCCCTTCCGAGCTGATGGAGTCGGAATTTTTTGGTCATAAAAAAGGCAGCTTTACGGGAGCGGTCGCTGATAAGCAAGGTCTGTTCCAACAAGCCAACGGTGGTACGTTATTTTTGGATGAAGTAGCAGATTTGCCCTTGGCAATGCAAGTCAAATTACTACGCGCCATTCAAGAAAAAACTGTGCGTGCCATCGGTGATACCAAAGAGCTGCCTGTCGATATCCGCATCTTATCTGCGACCCACAAAGACTTGAACCAATTGGTACAAAGCGGACTGTTTCGGCAAGATTTGTATTACCGCATTAACGTGATTGAACTAAAACTGCCCACGCTTAATGCGCGGCGTGATGATATTCCTGTCTTAGCAAAGCATTTTTTAGCACTGATCGCAAAAGAGTGGCAGTTGGACACCCCGCCCTCATTGACAACGGCGGCTTGCGAGCGTTTGCAGCATCACGATTTTGCTGGTAATGTTCGTGAGCTACGCAACCTACTCGAACGTGCTGTGACATTGGCGGAAACGTACACCATTGACGTCAGTCATCTGGGTCTAGCGGAGTTTGATACTCATCAAGAGATTAATACTCAACAAAGTCAGAATACCAATGCAGTCGATAATACAGCGCTAACATCTAACCCATCTAATTATAAAGAAGACAACCAGCCAGCAATCGCATCCGTAATTAGCAAAGAAGAAATTGGTCAAACCTCGACGGTGAAGCGATCTGAGCAAGCAAAGACCAACCTACACCCTTATCGTACGATTACACAGCACTACCCTTCCACGATTCAGCGGTCGACGGCTAATAGCATCGAGTCTGATCGTAGCCCCGTTTCTTCGATAGAGCAGGAATTAACAGCCAGTCATACGACTCAAGACGAGCAAACAGAGTCAAAAGAGGATTTTCAAAGCCAGTTGTTGCCTGCCAAAGGTCTAGAACACTATCTGCAAGAGCAAGAGAAAAATCTGATTATTACCGCACTTAAACAAACAGGCTGGAACAAAACCCAAGCCGCTGAACTGTTAGGAACGACGTTTCGCTCTTTACGTTATCGTATGAAAAAGCTCGATATTGCTGAAGATCAGGCCGATTGATTTTGGGATCAATAGATTTAAACATAATACATCATCAATTTTGAGCATAAGAATGGTGCTGGGCAAGTAAAGTATGCTTAGGGCTATCGTTATCTATTTACTTTTCGTCTATTTGCTTTTTGTCTGTCTGATCTTCGAGCGTATTATCCTCTATAGCTGAATTTCTCACAAAGCGAATACCCGAAGCGAGCGCTTTTGCCCTGAGTAAATCAAGTGCCTGCTGCTCCCAAGTATTCTCATTGCCTAATAAAGCCACATCAGGCTCGACCCCGATACCATCTATCTTATTGCCAGCCGCCGTCACATAATTAGCAACGGTTAGCTTAACGGCCTGCTCGTCATTCACAGGTATCACCGACTGCACTGAGCCTTTGCCATAGCTTACCTCACCGACGATAGTGGCGCGTTTTTGCGCTTGCAAGCTGCTTGCTAATACTTCGGCGGCTGAGGCAGAATAACGGTTTTGCAATACCACTACGGGCAATGGCTTGAGTATTGCAGCACCTTGGGTCGATAAAACACGAGAGTCATCTTTCCGACCTTTCACTTGTACCACATCAGTGTCCGCCATAAACAAACTAGCCACACTCACCGCTGAGGTTAAAACACCACCTGGATTATCACGCATGTCTAACAAAATACCGGATATCGGTGCTTCTAAGCTAATAAGACCTTGCAGCAGCTTTTCACGACTGTTGTTTTGAAAAGCGGGTAATTTCATCACCGCCATACCATCAACAAGCCGTGTCTCAATGACTTGCGGGTGGTTATTGTTACGCTGTAAAGTCGTGGTATGTTTACGGCGACCCGCTTTAGAAGTCACAATATCCACTTGTGTGCCCGCAATACCGGTTAAAAGCTGTTCAACATCATTAGTTTGTCTGTCGTCATCTAATTTGAATTCATCAACTTGATGCAGATAATCACCGACTGCGATGCCTTTTTTATCTGCGGGTGAGTCATTAAGAACTTCTGTGACGACCCAATAGCCAGCTTTTGGTCGATAGACCACCTTGATACCAATATCGCCGACATCCCCTTCGGTAAAAGCGCGTAGATTTTCGTAGGCCTCAGCATCCAAAAATTCAGCGTGGCTATCGAGCTTGGTCAACATGCCACTCATCGCATTATTAAATAACTCTTCGTCATTGACCGTGTCTACATATTCACGGCGTACCAAATCTACGACCGCAACAAACGTTTTTAGAGTTTCAGGGGAAATAGCATTCAATGACACTTGGCCCACTTCATCAGGGACATCTGTATTGATATCGTCGGCCTCATCAGTCAAAGCGCTTTCATCTGCAACACTGTCTATCGCATCATCAGACGCGTCAGCAGCATCTAACATATCAGCGATATCAGACAAATTATCTGCACCGTTTTCTGCCGATATCTCATCAGCATCAAGACTGATAAGCTGTAGGCTGGCCGTTGGGCTGCTTTCATTATTTGTCGCAGCCTGTGCTTGCATACTAGCAACATTCAACCCTATGAGACTGGCCATGAGTACGGGTTTAAAAACAGTCGACGTTATCAATGCGGTCATCATTGATGGTTTTTCTAGTCGTTTAGACGCCGATGAGCGCTTAAGGCAGATAGAATGCATAAAAAACTCACCTAGATAAAAAGAAAACATGCAAAGTTATTGTTATCGGATAATTAATGAATGATATCGTGTAAGGTAGCATCAAGATCACAGCCAAGACTAGGGTAGTATTGCAAGTAATACCAAACCCAAAAAGTACGATTAGCTGTGTCAAACTCGTTTAGTCTACAATGCGTAGCACTTATACTCGTTTTCCTTGCTGCTCTAATTTTTGTGAATGGTATAAGCTAAAATCCTATCCTAAAAAAAGGAAGGAGCATAGATACCCTTCCCTTTATCTTTCATTCGCTGACTGCTTCAGCTGTGCTTATGACATTATCATAGGCATTATAATAGCCAGCATGCGAAAGTATCAGAATGGCTGAATCACGATACTGGAATCAATAGGTTTTCACCCGTCATTTCTTCTGGCGCAGCGATATTCATCAATGACAAGATGGTCGGTGCGATATCGCTAAGCTTACCGCCACCACGCACTTGTACTTTTTGCTCACCAATATAAATCAGAGGCACATGCTCGGTGGTATGTTGGGTATGTACCTGTCCGCTTTCGTAGTCTTGCATTTGCTCAACATTGCCATGATCAGCAGTAATGAGCATATCGCCGCCAGCTGCTCGTACTGCCGATTCAATACGGCCAACACAGACATCTAAAGCCTCTACCGCTTGCACGGCTGCTTCAAAGATACCAGTATGGCCTACCATATCACCATTGGCATAATTGACGATTAGCACATCGTATTTGCCCGACTCAATAGCAGCCACCAACTTATCGGTCACTTCAGGAGCGCTCATTTCTGGCTGCAAGTCATAAGTGGCGACATCTGGCGACGGCACAAGAATACGTGTCTCACCTTTATACTCTGCTTCGCGGCCACCACTAAAGAAAAACGTCACATGCGCATATTTTTCAGTTTCGGCAATACGCAGTTGCGTTTTACCTTGCGCTTGCAAATATTCACCCAGCGTATTGGTCAGAGACGTCGGATAATAAGCAATACTGGTCTTCGGGCTATCCGCTAAAATATCTGAGTACTTGGTCAACATGACAAACGCGGCCAGTTTTGGCTGTTTATGACGGGCAAAACCTGAAAACTCATGATCTGGCAGCACAAACGCTTGCGCTAGCTCACGAGCACGGTCAGCACGGAAATTCATAAAGATAAGTGCATCATTATCGTCGACGGTATAGGGCGTGTCGCCGCTCTCAATCACGGTAGTCGGATTGATAAACTCATCAGTTTCACGGGCTTTGTAAGCGGCTTGGACAGCACCATCAGCACGGGTAGATAGACGATCGGCTTTACCTTCCGTAATAAGCTCATAGGCCTTCTGTACTCGGTCCCAGCGATTGTCACGATCCATCGCATAATAGCGACCGATGATACTGGCAATCTGTACGCGACCTTCATAATGGGCATTAAGCTTGTTCAAGTATTCACGCAAACGATTAATGTATTTATCAGCAGATTTAGGCGGCGTATCACGACCATCTAAAAAACAATGAACAAAGACGTTTTTGGCACCGTGTACCAACGCCGAATGACACATTCCTTCGATATGATCTTGATGCGAATGCACACCACCATCAGAGAGCAAGCCCATAATATGGACATTACCCTCTTTTTCGTTAGCCGCTTTGACAGCATCGACCAAGGCTTCGTTTTTATAGAACTCGCGGTTGGCAAGCTCACTTGAGATACGGGTTGAGTCTTGATATAGCACACGACCAGCACCTAGGTTCATATGGCCCACTTCAGAATTACCGAACTGACCATCTGGCAAACCAACATCTTCACCCGACGCAGAAATCAATCCATGCGGATATTTCTGATAGATCTTATCTAGATTCGGCATATTAGCCGCAGCAATGGCGTTATCCTTGTCTTCTTCACGATGACCAAAGCCGTCCAATATCATTAAGACATGCGGTGTTTTTTTATGCTGTGCGCTATCTTGCTTGCTATCAAGCTGCGCCTGATTGTCGTCAATAGATTCAGATTGTTGCTGGGTACTGGTCATAGATTACCGCTCCTCAAGTGAATGAACGCCTATACTGCTATATTAGGATGTCGAAAGTTGTCTATATTAGCATACATCTTGAAATTGCTGAAAAACTGCGCGTTTATCCTGCTATTTCAATGCTTTCGACCCTTTTTTTCTGCTATTCATTTTATGAAAATGGTTGCTATTATTGCTGTGCTTTTCTAAAAAGACGTATTAATCTGTAAACCGCGCTTGCAATCAGCTATGCCATTAGTTAAGATAAATCTATTCTGAAGTGTTGGCTAGTAGATGTTTATTCCCTGAGCCGATAATGCTTTACCAGGATGTGGTACCTATTGCTTCATTGTGTATGCCTGCACCGCTTGCGGTGTATCAGGAAACCTGCAGAGGCAGTGACGCATCCGCCCTGAACTTCACGGTTCATGGGTCACCATCTTACGGCGGCACTTCGGTTGTTATATTCGGTTAGTCATGTCTCTATTTATATTCACTAGGTTCATTAATAACCCATAAGTTCATAAAAGATTCATAACAACCAACAAAAAGCCCCTCTCGTCAATGACGTAAGGGGCTTTTTTTATGTCAATTTTTTGCTATTTTTTATTCATCATTAGCAGATTTGGTAATCTTTTTAACATCTTTAGGAATGTTTTTGGCAGTCCCGTCAACGGTTGTATGCTGCTTGAACACATCCCCAAATGGGTTTTGTTGTTGTTGACCGAATGGGTTTTGACCATTAATACCACCGCCAGCGCCACCAAATGGATTTTGTCCACCCATACCGCCTGCGCCGCCGAATGGGTTTTGACCGCCGCCCATCTGTTTGGCCATCATCTCCATCATTTTTTGCTGGTTGTTCATGACGTAATTATTAGCAAAGTCTTTGAGCTTCTTTTGCACAGGTGGTAATACCACCAATAACGCGAGTAAATCGCTAAGCACACCTGGAATAAGTAGCAAAATACCAGCCGCTGCCATGGCCACACTTTTAAGCATGGTCGACTCTTGTGGACGCATCGCTGGGTTCATCATGCCGCCCGCTTTCATTTGCTGAGCCATCGGATTGAGCGCTGCCATACCTTTACGAATAAGTGTGATACCAATAACTGTGGCGATAATAAACCACATGAATACCCACCAACCACTCATAAACTGGGCAATTAAATACCACAGTAGCATCTCGATAATAAACCAAACGATGGCAATACCAACTATCTGACCCATAAAGTGTCGTCCTATAAAATAAAAACCAATAAATTGAGCGCCATACAAATTAAGATGGCTAACATATGATGTATATGGGGATTGATTGCTATACTATCAAACTTAAGGCGTATTTTTAAGCCATATAGTCGGGGCAATATAATTTGGATACAAGGACGGTAAGTAAAAGTGCTACGAGAGTAGGCTGAGCGAGTCTGACACCGTATCCGATTTATATAGGATTGAATATAAAACAAAATGTAAGTAAGACGGAATACTATGGCAATTATTATTGGGATTGACCCAGGCTCACGTATGACGGGTTATGGTATCGTGCAACAAACGGGCGATAAGCTAACCTATATTGATGCGGGTACCATTCGTACGGATACTAAAGAGATGCCTGAGCGCCTAAAGCGCATTTTTAATGGCTTGACGCGTATCACCCAGCATCATCTAAAATATGCAGAAGAGCCTATCTATACCGCAATTGAACAAGTATTTATGGCAGAGAACCCAGATTCTGCGCTGAAACTTGGACAAGCACGAGGCGCAGCCATTGCAGCGATGGTGGCACTGGATTTGGAAGTATCAGAATATACCGCACGCCAGATCAAGCAAGCTGTGTGCGGTTATGGTGCCGCAGCCAAAGAGCAAGTACAGGAGATGGTCTGCCGGATACTGTCTTTAGATGTCGTACCACAACAAGATGCCGCTGATGGTCTTGCCTGCGCTATTTGTCATGCGCATTCAAGCCATTCAATGAACAAGTTGCTCCTAAATAGCGCCATGCGTGGACGCGGTGCGTCTAAGAAAAAAGGTCGCTGGCGTTTGACGGAAGAAGATTTAGGTAATTTACGATAAGATAAGAAGCCAAAATACAATAAAATATAGCAAATAACCATAAAAAAACACGCGATCAAATGGCGCGTGTTTTTTTTCAACCATCTCAATCATTTAACTATAATAATAAAATAGCTTCACCCGTCGCCTACTCTGTGACGGAACTCTCAATCACCGCATCTAACACATAAGCATATTCATCGCCTTCTGCACTCTCGTTATTGTCGATCTGATAGCGTTGTAGGCGTAATACTTCTTCATGCATGCCGTCGTGTTGATAGCCATCAATGTCACCCTTGAATGCTGTCCACTCGCCTTCGCTGATTTTCAGGCCTTGATCATCATAAGTAACGGGCTTAACTTGCAGACACATCCTAGAGTCAGCATCGCCACAAGCAATTTTTTCGCTACTCACTGCCCAAAAGACGGTCTCGCCTTTGCTATTATATTTAGCTTGTGAAGTGAGCCTACCTGTCCAAATCAAGGTCATCGAATCATTAGTCACTTGCGTCAATAGTGGCCTCTCACCTTCAGTGACAGTTAACTCGCTACTACCTTGCATGAGCGTATTTAAAAGACTCTCTGCGATATCAAGATTTCCACACGACATCTTAGTGCTCATACTATCTTCTATCGTTAACCTTTGAGCTTGTAATTCATAGGCAGCGCTCATCGTATTACAGCCAACGCTATAACTTAAGGTATCTTGACCTTGATTGAATAATAGCGCCACCTGATCCTTAATATTTATCAGCGGGGCTAATGGTTGATTGCTCGCATCCTTGGCAGTCATTAGTGTCCAACGATGGCGCGCAAGATTGGCAATCATCCGTTGTTCGACACTGAGCTCAGTTACTTCAGATGCCGCCACTATCTTATTGGCATCAGGCTCAACTTCTGTGTTTGCTAGGGTAGGCCTCACCTCTGCACTTGCCGTAGCGTCTGTTGCCTCGCTCTCCGTAGATGGGGCATTTTTTTGACAAGCACCTAGTATCAGACTGACTGCCAATACGCTAGGCAATAACAGCAGTTTTGTGATTGGTTGCCTTTTTATGTCTACCATACTACGCCTCTCTTACTAAGCTTATTTGATGCCTGCTATGACTGTATTAACTTATAAGGATTTTTATAACTATTCATAGAATAAAATCAATAGCAGCAATCCAATACAATTTGACTACTATAACCTCGATCCTATTATCATATGTAATGAAACGTTTCATTTTATTAATGATTTTTTAATACATAAACATAGTGAGTTTTTGAAAAAATAGGGATGGCTAACAGTTCTTGTTAACCATCCCTATTTGGGTGTTCAATACAACTATTTCCACAGTTGATAGTTAGCACTTCAAATCACTAAAACCTAATTGAAGATGTAACATATTCTAATTGTACGGAAAAAATCAGATTTAATTACTGTCTACTATTCATTGGTCGCTTTAGGCTCTGCTTTTGCCAGTTTTTTAATACTAAAACGCTCATGCATTTTTTCATAAAACCGCGCAAGATTCGCGCCATGGGCTTTGGGGTCTACTTTTAATGCCTTACCAAAGTCCAAGCCAAGATATAGCACAATATCTGCAAAGCTCAGTTGATCCCCGACTAAATACTCATGACCTTCTAAGCTTGTTTCGAAATATGCTAAGGCTTTAACAGCGCGCGCAACGGACGGGGCTACAAATTCTGGTACTTGGTCAACACGTTGTGCCTTTAATGGATGACTGTGCTGAAATGCCAGCATCAAGTTGTACAGTATTTCAAACTCCGCAATGCGGCGCATAGAACACACTTGCGCGCGTTGTACCACATCGTTACCCATCACTGAGCGCTCACCATAAACGCGATCAAGATACTCACAAACCGCCTGCGAATCATTGAGCACCGTACCATCATCTAACGTTAAAACAGGTACCGTCTGCATCGGATTCATTTGAGTGAAAGCCTCTGACATCTGCTCGTTAGCAGCAAAATCAATGTCTATCACGTCAATGTCATCCATATCATCGACATCAATACCTTTTGATGCAAGCAAAATAAGGGCTTTACGAGGGTTGGGCGCAGTACGGGTTATATATAGTTTTTTCATGGCAAATTCCTTTTAAGTATTATTTCCGAGAAGAACGATAACGGTAAATTTTTATGACTTCCGTTGTATTATCAAAGCACAGAAGCTTATTATTGCTCGCTTAGCGCAGTGACTATTGGTTTTTTTATCATAGCAAAACCTTGTAGTTGCTTGTGATATGAATAGTAAAAAACCCCATAACAGTAAGTTATAGGGTTTTTATTTTTTAAGCAATTATAAAAACGCGCACTTTATTTGTTAGGCGCTGGCGTGGTGCGCAAATAAGGCTTAATTTCTGTATGACCTTTAGGATAATTGGCAGCAATGTCTTCATTTTTTACGCTTGGTGGAATGATGACATCATCGCCGTCTTTCCAGTCGACGGGAGTGGCGACGTTATATTTGTCCGACAATTGCATAGCGTCAATAACGCGAATAATCTCATCGAAATTGCGACCACAGCTGGCTGGATACGTTAAGGTCAAACGTACTTTTTTGTTAGGATCAATAATAAAGACACTTCTAACCGTCGCTGTATTATCCGCATTGGGATGAATCATGTCATAAAGATTGGCCACGGTGCGCTCAGAGTCAGCAATGATTGGAAAGTTGACAGCAGTTCCTTGAGTCTCTTCAATATCGCCAACCCAGCCTTTGTGATCTTCTAAGCCATCAACTGATAAAGCGATTGGCTTCACATTGCGCTTTTGAAACTCGCCACCTAATGCCGCGGTGCGACCAAGCTCAGTCGTACATACTGGCGTATAGTCTGCAGGATGTGAAAAGAAAACCACCCAGCTATCCCCTGCCCAATCATAGAAGTTGATGTCGCCGTCTGTCGTAGTGGCGTCAAAATTCGGTGCGCTATCACCTAAACGTAAATGTGCCATGCTTAATTCCTTAGCTATTGTTAGTGATGAGCGCTGGTCTCTAAAAACCAATGTTTAAGCATTAGCATATAAAGAAAATCACGCGCTCTATTATTATCATTGACGCGCGCCGCTATAAGAAAGGACTGGCTACACGTCAGGAAAAACTTACTTTATCTTAACAAACTGATTATCAATGTCTTGTGACGGATTGTAATGCGGTTATACCATTTTGGTTTGAAAAAATAACAGATGATAGAGTTTCTATTTAAACGACCATTCCTGAATCCCACAAACAAAACTCGCCAAATTTACCGCGTTTGCTAGTGCCTCCAGCCGTACGTCCAATATCCGTCAATACCAACTCGCCTTCTTGCTCTACTAGGTAGCCTGCGGCAAGGAGTTTGTCATTTAATTCTTGCGTCTTCAAGCCCAACTCTTTCGCCAGCTTCGCTGTAGTAAGCTTAGAGTAATTAGGCGTTGCCGCTTCTGTAGTGGCGATAGCCGGCGCTTGAACAGTAGCGCTTGCTGTTTTAGCGTTAGAGTCAGTCCTGTTATCAGATTCGCTTACTTTTTCAAGGGACATGCGGACTTCATCACTGATACGAATAATGCGCTGGGCTTCCTCATAAGTGTCAGCATAGAGCTTGGTGTCTTCGTTGCGGTAAATCAGCACACCCATTTCATTATTATTGACTTGGCTAAATTCATAGAGATTCAGACTGGTAATGATGCACTCATTTTCGTTAAGGTAGCATTTGGCATGCAAGTTTTTGCAAAAGCTGGTACGGATAAAAGTAAGGTTTTTTAGCCAATTAATCTCTTCGGGGTGCAAGTCGTTTTTGCCATAGACAATGCGAATATCGATTTTAAGACGGTTACGATCCTCTAATAGCTCTTTGATGCGCTCATTGAGTTTTAAATAGGGGCTGATAATAATCAATCTGTCAGACGCATTTTTAATCAATTCTTCTAAATGATAAGTCGTCCCACTGCTATTTAAAAACTTTGCCATTCTAATGCCCCCAACATCTATTATCAAAATTTTTGCGTAGTCACAAAAAAACCCATCCCTAGCGTACTAGAAATGGGCAACATTGCAAACTACTTTTGTTTAGTATCGTCTCAAATAAACGTTAGTAGCGCTAATCGCAATAAATTAAGCTGGTTTATAACTGTCACGCAAGCTGACAATTTGATTAAACACGGGCTGGTCACTACTGTGCTCTTCGCTATCAGAGATAAAGTAGCCTTCACGCTCAAACTGGAAGCGCGTGCCAGCATCAGCATTGACCAATGATGGCTCAACCACGGCATTCAGCTCGGTCAATGAGTTAGGGTTCAATGCTTGATGGACGTCACTGACATTACTCGGATCTTCGACACTGAATAGCGGCTCGTATAGACGCACGGTGGCTGGAATCCCTTGGCTCGCCGATACCCAATGAATCACGCCTTTAACCTTGCGGCCTTCAGGATTTTGACCCAAGGTCGTCGGATCAATCGTCGCTTTTAGCTCCACGACGTTGCCACTATCATCGGTAATATGCTCGGTCACGGCCAATACATAAGTATTACGCAAACGAATTTCTGGCTTTTCAGGTGATAGACGCTTATAGCCTGCTGGCGGTTCAATCTCGTAATCGCCTTTATCGATATAAAGGGTCTCGGTAAACGGAATCTCACGCTCGCCCATATCGATATTGGGATGGTTTGGCTGCGTCAACCATAAGGTTTGTGCCTCAGCGTCAAAGCGCGCATTGACGCTGTCCGCTTTTAGCATTTTCCACTGACTTACCGCATCGCTGAAGTTAGTAATAGTCACTTTTAATGGCTTAAGCACCGCCATACCGCGTGCTGTAGTATTATCTAACGACTGACGAATACTAAATTCTAGCAAACGCATATCAGTCACACCATCCGCTTTGGAGACACCAACGCGATCACAGAAATCACGCAAGCCTTCAGGCGTATAGCCGCGACGACGCATACCAGCGACGGTTGGCATGCGTGGATCATCCCAGCCATCGACGATAGCTTCATCGACCAATTGCTTGAGCTTACGCTTACTGGTCAATGTATGGTCAACATTGAGGCGTGAGAACTCATACTGATGCGGCGGTTGCTCGAAGCCGATTTTATTGACAATCCAATCATAAAACGGACGATGGTCTTCAAATTCAAGGGTACATAGCGAATGAGTAATGCCTTCTAAGGCATCTGACAACGGATGGGCAAAATCATACATAGGATAGATGCACCATTTATCACCGGTCTGATGATGTTCTTGATGCATCACACGGTAGATAATTGGGTCGCGCATATTCATATTGGCATCAGTCATGTCAATTTTGGCACGTAATACGGCAGTACCGTCTACATATTTGCCGTTTTTCATGTCTTCAAACAATGCTAAATTGTCTGCTACGCTTGCATCACGCTGCGGTGATGCCTTGCCTGCTTCATTGAATGAGCCACGATTTTCTTTGATTTGCTCAGGGGTTTGTAGGTCAACGTATGCATCGCCTTGCTCGATCAACTGCACCGCCCAAACATATAGCTGGTCGAAGTAGCTAGAAGCATGCAGCGCCTCGCCTGCCCAGTCAAAACCCAACCATTGCACATCGTTTTTGATATTATCGATGTAATCTTGCTTTTCGGCCGTTGGGTTGGTGTCGTCATAGCGCAAATGACAGATACCACCAAACTCTTTAGCGACGCCAAAGTTTAGACAAATGGACTTTACGTGACCCAAATGCAAGTAGCCATTTGGCTCAGGCGGAAAACGGGTCACAATTTGCTGGTATTTTTGCGCATTGACATCGTCACGAATGATATTACGAATAAAGTCGTTTTTTTGTTCATCTTTTTGTGCATTGTTGCTTGAGTGCTCACTCATCGGGCATTGCTCCTAACGCAAATTGTCCATTCATGCAGCGTGCCATCACGCCTCATGAAAACTTAAACCAAACTATTAAAACCAATTTACTAAAACTAAGCTACTAAAAATGGATGGTCATAAACCCAATTGTTAAAATTGGCGCTGTTAAAATCAGCGTTCAAAAATCATTAAAAATGGAAAGTTGCGTTATTCTATCAGCTTTTGCAAACGCATTAACAGCCAGATACATGACACGGGATAAAAAAGCCGTTAGACTAGCCATAACTTTTAACCACCAACTTTTTATCCACCACTTAACAGCGTCATTTTAGGCGCTGCAATCAAAAAGGAATATCTTATGGTAGACATGCCACCAGTAGTAGAGCTTGAAACCAATATGGGTGCGATCGTTATCGAACTCAATGAAGAAAAAGCGCCAAAAACCGTAGAAAACTTTTTAAACTATGTAAAATCTGGTCATTATGACGGCACGATTTTTCATCGCATTATTGATGGCTTTATGATTCAAGGCGGCGGAATGGACGCTGAAATGAATGAAAAGCCAACCAATGCTCCAGTTGAAAACGAAGCAGACAATGGTCTAAAAAATGATGCTGGTACGATTGCGATGGCGCGTACGCAAGATCCGCATTCAGCAACCAGCCAGTTTTTCGTTAACGTAAAAGACAACGATTTTCTAAACCACTCTGGCAAAAACATGCAGGGTTGGGGCTACACTGTATTTGGTAAAGTAACAAGCGGTATGGATGTGATCGAAAAAATGCGCGGCGTTCCTACTGGTCGTTTCGGCATGCATGCTGACGTACCAAAAGAGCCAGTCGTTATCAACTCAGCGACCATCATTACTCAGTAATAGTTATTAAAGAATGGCTTCTCAGTAACATTTAATAAGTAATGGTTATTAAGTGATAGTCAAGATATAAGCATTATTGATAGAAGCTTATGACAAGTCACGAGGATAAGGATAAATGCAAAGTTTTGACCACCTAATTACCACCCGCCCTCATGAGGTGCGGCAAGTATTGATTAGCGATTTGCATTTATCGCCTGAAGAGCCTGCCTTAGTGCAGGCTTTTTTGGCGCTACTGGATGATTGCCTTGCCTTGCCTGCGCTTAAGCGCCTATTCATCTTGGGTGATTGGTTCGAAGTTTGGCTAGGCGATGATGTTTATTTGTCCTTATCAGAAGAGGAGCGACAAAGTCATTGGCTTACCCCACTTATCATTAAGTTGAAAGAACTACGGGTAGCTGGCTGCGAGATTTTAGTCATGCATGGCAACCGTGATTTTCTATTGGGGCAGCCTTTTTGTAATTTATTTGGTGGCGAGCTTATTTTTGAGCCTTACGCCTTAAAAGTCGGTCAACAAGACTACCGCTTAGAGCATGGCGATGCCTTGTGTACTGATGATAAAAAGTATCAGTTTTTTCGCAAAGTAATGCGCAATCCTATGACCCAATGGTATTTGCTGAACAAACCATTAGAGAAGCGCTTGGCTATCGCCGATAACATGCGTAAAAAAAGTCAAAAGAACAATGCTAATAAAGCCGCACATATTATGGATGTTAATGACAAAGCTGTAGCAGCCGCAATGAATAACGATGATGCGCTATTACACGGACATACTCATCGTCCAGATGTTCATCAGACTGCTAATAATAAAACCCGTTACGTCCTTGGCGACTGGCGCTTGCTCGATGAAGAAAAACGCCAACCCAAAGTTGTGGCGGTGATTGGTGCAATTGTGACAGAGGCCAGCGTAGAAAACGACCATACAGAATTTGATTTGGTTGAGTTTAGCTATCTAGTGTAGGGTGCGCCTCATTAAGTACCTTTCATTTAAAAGAAAAAAGGTCTGTTGCATAAGTAACAGACCCTTTTTTATACCTTTTCACATTCTGCTAACCATTATTCTGCTAACCATTATCCTAAGGCATGAGTTTAAAGAAATGCTGACGATAATGCTTTAGTTCACGGATAGAATCGCGAATATCATCCAATGCTAAATGACTGCCACCTTTTTCAAAGTTTCTGAGAATATCAGGACGCCAGCGGAAACACAGCTCTTTAATCGATGACACATCGAGGTTGCGATAATGGAAGAATCGCTCAAGCTCCGGCATTTGGCGCGCCATAAAGCGGCGATCTTGACAGATGGAGTTGCCACACATAGGTGACTTTCCGCTATCGACCCATTTATTGAGGAACTTAATCGTCTCGGCTTCAGCTTCTGCCAATGTCACGGTACTACGGCGCACACGATCCACCAACCCTGACTGCCCATGCTGCTTGGTATTCCAATCATCCATGCCGTTTAAAATACGGTCAGACACTTTGATAGCGAATACAGGTCCTTCAGCAAGGACATTTAAATCTTCATCCGTCACCACGGTAGCAATCTCGATAATCTCATCGTTGATGGTATCAAGTCCGGTCATTTCTAGGTCAATCCATACCAGCCCTTTTTTGCCTTGGTTTCTGATTTTAATCTTATTGGGATGGTCATCGGTACTCATATTTTGTCCTATGGTCAAAAAATTTTGGAACAACTTTGGCGCAGTATTACTTACGTAAATCATCGCCAGCTGGCAACGCGCAGATGGCATCGCTGTGCGCTTGGTGGTTCATAACGTCCAAAAAAACTTAAACATTACAAAACCACTGTCTGGCACAGGCGCTTTAGGCTGTATGTTAGCAAATTTTCACGCTACACTTAGCAATATTTTTTTAATAGGTCACACTCTCATGGCATTAATCCGGCAACGCAAGCTGACCAAACAACAGATTCGGCGCATCGACAAACAACAGCTGATCAGTCAAGACAGCATCGATGAGAGTTTGATGGATGGCGTGGTCATGGCGCACTATGGTAAGCAATTAGAAGTACAAGTCACCAGCTTGCCAGCGGTCATCCCAGCGCAGCCAGAAGTTGCCCCTGATGATCCTGAGCCGTTTTGGCAAACGCTTGAATTGGGTGATATTTGGCGCTGTCATGTACGTACCAATTTGCCGATGCTGGCCGCTGGTGACCAAGTACGCTGGAGCGCCGATTCTAATACGGGCTTTGGACGTATCGAATCAGTCAAACCGCGCACGTCTCTCGTCTCACGGCCTGATCGCTATCATAAGCTCAAACCGGTTGCTGCCAATGTCGATATTCTCGCCATTGTGTTTGCGCCGCTGCCTGCTGCTGCACCAACTTTAATCGATCGCTATTTGGTCGTCTGTCATCATGCTGGTGTAAAGCCGCTACTCGTACTTAATAAAGCTGATTTACTGGCAGCAGAAAACGGCGTTGATACCAGTGAGCTGTTGGCACAATATGCTGCCCTTGGTTATGAGAGCGTATTAACCTCAGTTGATTGCCCAGAAAACGTAGCAGATAGCGATGAGCAAGAAGGACTGGATGAGCTTAAGCGCTACATAGATAAAAAGCTGGTTATTTTTGCCGGACAATCGGGCGTTGGTAAAAGCAGTTTAATCAATGCGCTATTGCCAGACTCTGGGCAGATCGTCAATATCATCTCTGAGAACTCAAAGCTTGGTCAACATACCACCACCACCAGCCGTTTGTTACCTTTCAACCCTGATGATTTAACCCAAGGCGGTATCGTTGATACACCGGGTATTCGCGAATATGGTATTTGGCATTTGACGCCGGATGATATCCTCTCAGGCTTCGTTGAGCTTGCACCACTGTCAGGTGACTGTCAATTCCGTGATTGTCGCCACACTCATAACAGCAAAGGCTGCGCGTTATGGCAAGCCGTTGCTGACGGTGAAGTGCTACAACGCCGCGTTGAAAATTTGGTGACGCTAAGAGAAGAAGCTGACACCAAACCTTATTAACCGCTGCCTTATTAACTGTTAAACGTTAGGTTGAGCATCGCACGTTTACTATAGAGGACCTTATCGGTATAATAGCGCCTTGTTCAATATCGTTAGGCTGTCTTCTCAGCTTAACAGAACACTCATTTTTGGAGGTATGTTTTGGATCGTGCGCTAGAATTTGTGGGTAACCACCCGTTTTTATTTGGCATATTAGCCGTACTTGCCGTACTGTTCTTTGCTATCGAAAACAAACGTAGCGGTAAGAAAATATCACCCAATACCCTTGGGATGATGGTGAACTCGCAAAACGCGCAGCTTATCGATATTCGAGCCAAAAAAAAGTTTGAGACCGGTTATATCCAAGGCAGCCGTAACATACCTTTTACTGATCTCAAAGACCGCATCGAAGAGATTCGTGCGATTGAGCATCCAGTCATCATCATTTGCGATATGGGCGTGCAAGCAGGCGCAGCCATCCAAATGATTGGCAAAGACAGTGTTTACCGCTTAGAAGGCGGTGTTGGCGGTTGGCAAAGTGCTGGCATGCCGTTGGTCGGTGTAAAAGATGCCAAATCTAAAAATAAAGGTAAGGCAAAACCGAGCTTGCATAAGTAGCTTGCGTAAACCTACCTAATCAAATAGCTTGCTCAGGCTACACGCTCGTTCTCACTGCTAGCAGCGCAAAGTCAGAAAAAAGACACTTCTTCATTGGGTGTCTTTTTTTGTGTGGCATTTATGCTACTGTCACACCTTTTGGGCTTAGCCAGCTTGAATTTATGCTACCCATCCCCACTTTATAATGAGCATAACCAATTACATTTGTAATTTACTCGTTGGTGACGGATTATAATATTTTTTATAACATGAGTGTTTATAATAAAACTGTTGCCGCATAAACTGATAAATAAGGATTTACCATGACTGTATCTGTTAAAGTTTACACCACTCCTATCTGCCCTTACTGCTCAAACGCCAAACAACTGCTAAAATCTAAAGGCGTTGACTATGAAGAAATCGGCATGCATGACATGAGTAGCGATGAGCGCCGTGCTCTGATGCAAAAAACCAATAACTATCGCACCGTACCACAAATTTTCGTCGGTGAGACTTTCGTTGGTGGTTTTGATGAGCTCAATCAAATGAACCAACAGGGCAAACTTGACGAGCTATTAGCAGGTTAATCTGTTAACTTTGCTGACTGTCACTCTTTACCTGTGCTATCTTTGCGTTTGTAAAGATTTGATATTCGAAAATCAACAACCGTAAGAATAAAAAATTGGTAAAAAACATCGAGATAATGTCTAAATAACTTCGAAATAATATCGAAACATAGTCTCGATTTATATTACAATTATTGTTTGCCCACTCATTTGATTAACTTTTAGAGGAATTATCATGGCTGAAGAACAAGCACAACCACAATTGGCACTAGAACGCATTTATGTCAAAGACATGTCACTTGAAGTACCAGGCGCTGGCGTATTCACCAAAGAGTGGAACCCTGAGCTAGATATCAACTTATCAAGTAACGCTGAAAAACTTGACGACGATCATTATCAAGTGATTTTGACGGTAAGCGTCACGGCTAAAAACGCAGATGAAGCGGCGTTTATCGCTGAAGTGCATCAAGCCGGTATTTTCTTATTAAAAGATATTCCAGAAGATCAAATCGGTCAAATTTTAGGTGCTTACTGCCCGAACGTTTTGTTCCCATACGCTCGCGAAGTCATCAGTGACATCGTGACGCGTGGTAGCTTCCCGCAGTTATTGCTAGCACCCGTAAATTTTGATCAAGCTTACGCGCAAAGCCAGCAACAAGCGCAAGTGGATGCTGAAGGTAACGCATAAGTTTTAAATCAGAAGTGTACTGACTTTATAAGTCATATATTTTGATAAAAAAGCCGTTTACTCATGATGAGTGAGCGGCTTTTTTATGGGTTGGTTTCCATAATGTTAAGGCAGTTTTATAACTATCAATTTTTGGACATAAAAAAACCCTGCTAATGAACAGGGTTTTTACTGACTACATCTATCATTTACAATCGATAGCTAGCCTTTTAGGGCTGATAAGATTTGTTGCTTAACCTCATCGATGCCTTGGGTACCATCAAACTTGTCATAGTTAGGCGCTGCATTACCAACATCGCCGCCTTCTTTGGCTTTGTCTTGATAAAAACCAACGAGCGCTGATGTTTGCTCATGATAAGTAGACAGACGGTCGCGAATGGTAGACTCTTCATCGTCTTCACGCTGGATAAGCGCTTCGCCAGTCACATCATCAAGGCCTTCTTGCTTCGGTGGATTATGATCCACATGATAAACGCGACCTGAGCCTGGATGCTGGCGACGACCAGATAGGCGATTGACGATTTCATCATCAGGCACACTGATTTCAATCACATGATCAATCGCAACGTCTGCATCAGCAAGTGCTTGGGCTTGAGGAATCGTACGTGGAAAACCATCCAAGATACAACCATTCGCGCAATCAGGCTTAGCGATACGCTCTTTCACTAGGTTGATGATGAGATCGTCAGAAACCAAACCACCAGCATTCATAATGTCTTTGGCTTGTTTGCCAAGCTCGCTACCTTCTTTGATTGCTGCACGCAGCATATCACCCGTTGAGATCTGCGGAATATCATATTCTTTAGAGATAAACTGGGCTTGGGTACCTTTACCGGCGCCTGGTGGACCTAGCAAAATAATACGCATCATTACACGACTCTCCTTAAAAAATGGGATTTTGGGACAAATAAAAATCAGGGATTGGTTGATTGCAAAGCTACCTTACCTTGTGGCCTTGCAAAGCTCAAGTATTTTCATTATTACTGTGATAAGTTGCCATGACTTATCTGTTCATATAATGCTATTGCGCGTGACTCCGACGGGCAACAGCAGTGGGATTAAAAACTGATGGTGTGAGGAAATTATATCAAGGAACCTGTTGATTGATATCAACGTTGACCTGATTTTGCTCAGCGCTAATCACCACAGGATTACCCGATAAATCACCTGACTCTGCACTGGCATTGCCGCTATGGCTAATACGGGCAATGACGGCCAACTGTATTTTGTCCGCACGGGCAGATTTTAGCGTTCTTGTCGGCATCATGGCATCAAGATCGCTTAGACTGATATTGACCTCACCTTGCTTAATCACGCTAATTGGCAAACGCTTAGCAGCAAACGGTGGACCACCTTTGACATCGCGTATCGCTACAAACAAAACATCATCGCCTTTGACCAGCGGTAACAAACTGGCGTTGATCGTTATTGTGACGTCGATACCTTCAGAGGCTTGTTGTTGCTGAGTCGTCACATTAGCACTCAACTCGTCCAAACTGGCCAGCGCTTGTGTATGATCCCCAGGCTTGGCCGCAATACTAGCGCGCAAACGCTTAATCCAGCCTTGTGCTTGATCAAAGTTACTACTGCGTGCCTCACCCATTGCCATGAGCATTTGCGCACCCTCATGCTGTGGATTTTTGACTAAAACCGCCTCCAAAACGCGACGACTATTATCATCCAACTGCCCTTTATTGGCAAAGAAGCTAATCTGTGCGTACGTCGTCGCAATCTCTTCGTTATCTGGCGACAATCGATAGGCGCGCGACAATGCTTCTAATGCCGAGTCCGTCGCCTCTAATGATAAGAACAACTCTGATAAGCGCATCCAGCGATTGTAGTCATCAGCGTGGCGATAGACATTGGTTTGCATAGCGCTAATCAGCTGCTGCCCATCTTCAATGGCCCATGCTGGCGGCTGGTCAATCTTACCTGTGAGTAAATCATCAGCAACTTGACCGACTTTATCCTCGGCAGCCCACAATTCAAAAACAGGCGTGCGATCACCAATCATCAGATATGCCATGACAGCCAAGACCGGCACCCAAACTATAATAATCAATCGGCTTTTGATACCCGGTACGACCATCGGTGCTACAACGCGCTGTGCATCTAAAAGCTGACGTTCAAGCTCAAGCTTTTGGGTTTGATAATGGCTATCATCAATCGTGCCAGCATCCTTATCCGATTTTAGTTCTGCTAGACGCGCCCGAAAGACAGCGATATTGATATCAAGTAGCTGATTGTCCACGGGTTTATCTGGTGCGCGTGAGGCTCTTAACCACGGCATGATGGCGATAACACCAAGGATCAAAGCGATAAATAAGCTTAGAGCAATGAATAAGCCAACGGTAGAAAATAGGGTCATTTTTTGTCCTCGAGGCTGGTGGTGTCATGATCCGTTCTATTGACGCTATTATTGCTATCGGCGCGTGATAACAGGCGATCAAGTTCAGCTTGTTCTGCTGCCGTCAACGCAGCCGCGCTACTGTCCATCGTCACTCCACTTTGACCACTGGCAATACGCTGATGGCGCTTACTTTGCCAAAACCAACCAACAATTAAAAACACTAGTAATAAAGGCGGGAAAAACCATAGTATCCACGTCGAAGGACGGACAGGTGGCTTATAGCTAATAAAGTCACCATAGCGCTCCTGCATATAACTGCGAATTTCGGTATCACTGCGACCATCTTTGACCATATCGTAGGTTTTTTGCTTTAGGTCTTGGGCAATTGGCGCATCAGAACCTGCAAGGTTTTGATTTTGGCATTTGGGACAGCGCAGCTCTTCGATGAGACCACGATACTGGGCTTCTTGTTGTATAGAGTCAAAGTCGTAAACGTCAATGGCGGCATAAGCGGTCATACTTACGCTCATAGCAAGACTTATACTTAACAAACAGGCAGATATAAAGCTGGCGAATGTCGTGCTCAGAGTCTTCATTTGCTTTATAAGCATAGTCGTTATAGACATCGTCATCATTTGCACGCCTCCTTGACCTGAGTAGCGTCAGGACTGACATTACGCTTATTGGCTTCGTTGAGTACCATGAGACAAGGCGTGATACGACTTTGCCAATTGCTCTCATTAATCTCACCGATGATATGCTGACGAATCACTCCTTCACCATCGACGATGAAAGTCTCAGGCGCACCTGTCAAACCTAAGTCTAAAGCAAACTGTCCCGATAAATCCTGAATAGACATCGAGAAAGGATCACCACCACGGTTGAGATAGCTAAGGGCATCACCAATCTCATCTTTATAGTTGACGCCAACCAAATTGACACCGCGCTCTTCTAATTGCATTAAAAAAGGATGCTCGATAATACAAGTGGGACACCAAGAACCCCAAATATTTAGCAAAAACGGCTGATCAGGCAGATTGTCATTGGTCATAATACGGCTAGTATCGGATAACAATGGCAGCTCAAAAGCAGGTACTGGACGTTCAAGCGCGGTATTGGTCACGATCTCAGTCGGCTGACCTAAGCGCATGTAGAGCATAACCACAAAGCCTGCAAAGACGATGAGCGGAATGACAAACCATATCTTTAGCTGCTTTTTATTTATGGTCTTGTTGCCGTTTTGATTAGAGGTATTATTTGACCTAGTCATACTATTTGTCCCCCATCTTTGCTGCTGGTACTTCTACATCTGCTACTGTTGCAAAACCTGCAGCATTAATCACATTTTGGCTGACAGTCTTAGGTTTTTTGATGCGATAGCGCTTATCTAACATACTTAGCAGCCCACCTAGAGCCATAATAATAGCACCAAGCCATATCCAACGAATCAACGGCTTCACATAGATGCGTACCGCCCATTGGTTGCTGTCTTTAGCAATCGGTTCGCCAAGTGCCACATAAACATCACGCATGAGGCTGGCATCAATCGCCGCTTCAGTCATCGGCATCATACTAATGATATAGTTACGCTTTTCAGGGTACAAGGTAGTCACATCTTGACCGTCTTTGCTTACTAATACCTCGGCTTGTGTCGCATCAAAGTTACTGCCTTTGACTTCGCTAAAGCCTTTTACGGTAAAGTCATAGCCTTGCACGTGGACGCTATCGTTTGGTCCCAGCGCCACGTCACGCTCGATACTCAGACTGCTAGTAAAGGCAATACCGATAACCGCTATTAAGACGCCAATGTGTGCCGTTTGCTGACCCCAGTAGCTCAAACGTAATTGACTTAAGCCTTTTAAAAGGCTCGGTGCATTTTTGGTTTTGTCTTTGAAGTCGACCACCATCCAGAACAATACCCAAAAGCTAACCGCCAAAGTAACGCCAATATTGAGCATAGAAGAGGGATGGACAAAGTAGGTAATAATGGCCGCAAGCACCAGACTACTAACCGCAATGACCATACCAACGCCTAGTAATGGACGCTTGTCTTTTTTCCAACGGATATTGGAGCCCATACCCATTGCAATTAACAACAACCACGTTAAAGGCACAAACAGCGCATTGAAGTAAGGAGGACCAACGGACACTTGACCTAAATTAAAGGCATCAGCAATGATAGGATATAGCGTGCCAAGCAGCACCACCAAGGTCGAAATCAAAATAATGACGTTATTGATGACTAAGAATGACTCACGCGAGATGAGCTGGTACTGACTCTCAACCGTCAAGCTCCAGCCGCGGATAGCAAACATCAGTAAACCACCGCCAACGATCACACCCAAAATAACTAAAATAACCAGACCGCGCGTTGGATCGGCTGCGAACGAATGTACCGACGTAATGACCCCAGAGCGAACTAAGAAAGTACCGAGCAGACTGAGGGCAAAGGCAAAAATTGCCAGCATAATCGTCCAAGCCTTAAAGACACCGCGCTTTTCTGTGACTGCTAGCGAATGTAATAAAGCAAGACCCGCAAGCCATGGCATCAGTGAGGCGTTCTCTACCGGATCCCAGAACCACCAACCACCCCAGCCAAGCTCGTAATAGGCCCACCAAGAGCCCAGCGCGATACCAATGGTCAAAAAACCCCACGCAGCCAATGCCCATGGACGCGACCAACGCGTCCAAACGGCATCCAAGCGCCCTTCCCACAGTGCTGCCATACAAAACGCAAACGGCACCACCATACCCACATAACCCATATACAGCATAGGTGGATGAATAATCAGACCGAAATCTTGTAGAACCGGGTTTAAATCGGCCCCATCAACAGGCAGGTTCGGCAAGGTACGATCAAACGGCGATGAGGTGAAAATCAGCATCGCCAGCATCATCATCTGTACGCTAGCCAAAATCACCAGTACGCGCGCGCGCATAGATAGCGGCAAACCGCGGCTAAAGTACGACACCAAGGCACACCAAGTGGCCATGATGGTCATCCAAAGCAACAATGACCCTTCATGCCCGCCCCATGTTGCTGATAGCTTATAGTACCAAGGCAATAAAGTATTAGAGTGCTGGCTGACGTAAACTAGGCTAAAATCATTATAATAAAAGCCTGCCATCAAAGCGCCAAACGAGATAATCATTGCGGCAAACTGTGCCCACGCCAAACTTGGCGCCAAACGCTGCCAAGCAACGTGATCACGCATAACGCCAATGGTTGGTAATACTACTTGCAAAATCGCCAACATAAAAGCGATCAGCAAGGCAAAATAACCCAATTCTGTGATTAACATACGGTCTAACCTTGTTTACCTTGGATACAATTAAAGGTTCACCGATGGCATGGTTAGCCACTGGCAAACACTAAATAATCCTTTATTTGGTCATGGTTTACGGTTGAAAACTGAGGTTTTAGTGGCTATAGAAGCCCATAAAACCCGCTACTATTATCGTGATGTATTAATACGAATTATTAATACAAAGAAGCTGGCTTAAACTAGGGCATATCGAGCACTCAACCATAGCACTGGCAATAGCAGTGACTATATTATGAATGCTCTGTGAATCTTCAACACGCTCTAATATTGTTAACTATATTCTTTTATAAAGCTTTTAAAAGTTTTGACTCATTGCTCTACTACTGCATCGCTGGGAAAAACACCAATACCAAATGCAACCAACCTGCCAAAAATCCAGTCAATCCACCCAATACGATAAGTGTCATCTCATCTTCACGAAACGCTGGACGTAATAAATTCTGAAACTCATCTGGCGATAGCGCACGAATACGATCCCGAAACAGCCCAAATATCTTACTAGCGCGGCTTTCATTCAGCTCAGGATCTCGCAGTGGCACCATAGTAGCAACGATAGATTTGTCAATGATAGTATTTTTTAACTGTCCATACTCACGGCGACCAAGCCCTACGCGCAAGGTTGTGCTAATGACAGGAGATTCTAGCACTTCATATAGGTGCGACTTCATAAGTTCACGCGTTTGCACAGCACGATCCCCATACATCATCTCATTCATGATGTTCTCAAGCGTGACCAAATCCTTTACCACAATCTCAGCAAAAACTTCAGAGACTTCCTCTTGCCGTTTCATGAAACCACCCTGAAAACGATACTGACCAATATGTGGCAGCTGCGGCCTAATAAACGGGAAGCGACTTTGCAGCGCAAAAAACTTCACATAAGGGATAAAGTGTGGCTGCACTGGATTAAACACCATCCAAATGGCAATCCAGTTGGTGAGAAATCCCCAAATAGCGGCAAAGAAAGGCACTGTCCAATGCTGCGGCACCACCAAAAATATAAACATTTGGATAATACCGAAAACCAGTCCGATCAACGCACTGATATGCCAAATAAAGTTAATCTCTTTTTGGCCTACCTTCAAAAACATATCGACCATTAAGCGTCGATCATTTTCCATCGTATTAACGATCATTTTACGCATATCGACCAAGTCTTCGACATGATAAGTCAAATCCGTCACGAGCGACTGCATGATACTAGGCAGCTCTTTGTGCGCTTGAGCATAGACGCGACGCTTTAACGCATAAGGCAAATTGCCCCATAGTGCTGGCGAGTGATCCAGCATAATCTCATCAATCAGTGGCTCAAGGTTTTTATCCACCGTATCAGTGATGAATACTGCCATCTGCTCAGGTTCCATCGCCTTAAAAAACTCATTAAGCGAACCCAATTTGGAGAGCGTCTGATCTACAATCACCCCAGATATCTTGCCCGCTTTTCGCGGAACGATACCTTGCCAACCGATACCCGGTAGACCAAAAAATGGAAAGTTCGGAATACGAATACCCCAAAACTTGACCGGATAAAACAGCATTTTGAGCGCCATCCATACGTGTATCCAAGTGACGAATGCCGTCACTGGTGGAATGGTCAGCATGGCAAAAAACTCTGGGTGCTCAGCTATCGTCTGCCACAATGAAGTTGCGTCCATGACTTTCTGTGTCCCTGACGTGATGGTTGTCGTTGCTAATGAAATACGCTTAGCAAGTTGAGAACGCTTAAAAAGACGTTCCGCCCAAATAACTACTATAAAATAAATCGCCTGATTTTAGCATACTTGCCGTTTATTAGCACATGTAGACCAGAAGCAAGTTGTGACTAAAGGTGACATATTTTATGTGATTCTGATGGTAGGAAAAATATTAATATGGTCTATCGCTTGTCTGGCGTATTATGACAACAAAATAAATGGCTGAGTACTGCGCCCTCGCGTTTGTTCTGTTATAATTTGTGCTTAATTTGCAGCGAAACCTAGCATACCACCCCGTGCAATCCAATGCTTACTCATAATACTGTATGTGATTGAAATCCCTTATCTTTTATATCCATCGCGTTTTGGCTTACTTCCCTGCCCTTTTATTCCATTTCCAATGCTTCTCTGACCGCCTGAGTACTGATTTTCTATGAATAAACCGCTAGCTTCCGACACCGAACAGGTCAACCGTATTTTTGCGCACCGAATTATTATCTTTGGGCTGTTAATATTTTTGGGTCTGAGTGGTTTGCTAATACGCTATGGTTATTTGCAAGTTTATGCTCATGATAAATACACCACACAGGCAGACAATAATCGCATTAAGCTAATATCTGCGCCGCCAAGCCGTGGTTATATTTATGATCGTAATGGCGTGATTTTGGCAGATAATCAGCCCGTATTTACTGCCATGCTAAGCCCTGATGAAGTGGAAAACCCAGAACGCACTTTAAATTTGCTCGCGCCTATTTTTGAGCTTACTGATAAAGACATCACGGATATTTTGGCACGTCTGAGCAAAAGCAAAAATGATCCGGTAACCGTCAAAATCGACTTAACCGAGGCGCAACTGGCTCAGTTTAGCGAGCGCAAACCTTTCTTTCGTGGCGTAACCATCCAGAGTAAGCTGACACGCTCATATCCTTATGACGAGCTGTTTGCTCATGTCATTGGTTATGTCGGTCGTATCAATGATAAAGAAACCAAGCGCATTGACAAAGATCGCTATGCGGGCACGGATCTCATCGGCAAAATCGGCATCGAAGATTTTTATGAAGATATCTTACTTGGGCAACCGGGCTACCAATCGGTAGAAACAGACGCCCACGGCAACATCATCCGCCAACTAGACACCAAGCCACCGATTGCAGGGAATGACATTACCTTGAGCTTGGACTATGGTTTACAAACCATCGCCCAGCAGCAGCTCGATGGTCGTCGTGGTGCTATTGTGGCGATAGACCCCCAAAACGGTGACGTATTAGCCTTTGTCAGTAATCCAAGCTACGATCCCAACCCTTTTATCTCTGGCATCTCGTTTAAAGACTATGGCTCTCTGCGAGAAGACCTAGACCAGCCGCTCTACAACCGAGCGCTACAAGGCACCTACCCGCCCGGCTCTACCATTAAACCCTTTGAAGGCCTAGGCGGAATTCATTACGGTTTACGCAATTGGGACACCACCATCTATGATCCCGGTTATTTTAGCCTGCCTGGAGACTCACACCGTTTTCGCGATTGGAAACGCGGTGGTCACGGCACGGTCGATCTCAAAAAATCCATCGTGATGTCGGTTGATACCTACTATTATAAACTGGCCTACGAGATGGGCATTCAGCGTCTGCATGATTGGATGGTACGCTTTGGCTTTGGCGAAGAGACAGGCATTGACTTACCCAATGAAAAGTCAGGCATTATGCCTTCGCCTAAGTGGAAAAAAGACACTTACGATAAAGGCTGGTTACCTGGTGAAACCATCTCAGTCAGTATCGGTCAAGGGTATTTCTTGGCAACGCCGCTACAGATCGCTAATGCGACAGCGATGACTGCGAACAAAGGCTATCATATCACCCCGCATCTATTAAAAAGCAGCGATGGTGCGGCAGCGGTCAATGTCATCACCAAACCCGATGGCAAAATTGACTATAACGGCAAACCCTCTGATTGGCTGCGTATGCATGATGCGATGGAAAGTGTGGTTAAAGATGGTACGGGACGCGGTATCTATACCCCGCGCTATCGTATCGCGGGCAAGACTGGTACAGCACAGGTAAAATCCATCGCTCAAGGCAAACGTTATGATAAGTCTGCGATAGACAAACGCCACTGGGATCATGCGTGGTTCAATGGTTTTGCGCCAGTAGAAGACCCACAAATCGCCCTTGCCGTGTTGGTCGAAAACGGCGGCGGTGGTAGTGCCGTGGCAGCACCTATTGGTCGCGCACTGTTTGACTATTGGGTATTACAACGCAAAAACGGTCCTATCCTGCCACCCTCTGCTGATGAGCTAAAAGTTATCAAACGTCAAAAAGCCTTTGAAAAAATCATGCGTGACACCCTGCGTGATAAAGAAGAGGCACTAGCAGAGCAGGCAGCCGCACAAGCAGAAACCACGACAGCGACCGAATAAAAATCAATAAAGAAAAAGAATAGTGGCCATGAAAAAAACAGCAGCATCGCGTAATACCAAACAGAAAACATCTCATCAGGAAAAATCATCGTCGGCCGGTCAGGTACGTATTATCGGTGGGCAATTTAAACGTCGCAGCGTCAGTTTCATTGATGCTGAAGGTCTGCGCCCAACACCAGATCGCCTGCGGGAGACACTATTCAATTGGCTACTTGCCGACATCCATGGTGCATACGTACTTGATAGCTGTGCTGGTAGCGGCGTTTTAGGCTTTGAAGCGCTGTCTCGTGGCGCAGCACACTGCACCTTTATTGAGATGAATCGTCGGCAAAGTCAAATGCTAGGCCAAAGTGCTGAGCAGTTGCGGCTCAACGCTGACACCTATCAAATTATCAATGGCACAGCAGAGCAAGTATTGATGCAAAGTCACATCGTCCCGCGCCCTTTCGATGTCGTATTTATCGATCCGCCTTATGCTGAGGATTTATGGCAGCCTATTCTAGCAACGCTTATTACCCAAGCATTCATCAACACCGAGACGCTTATTTATTTAGAAGCGGACAGAGACTTAGCGACACAGTTGGAGCAGTTAGAAGAGACTATTAATAATAGTATGGTGACTCAACCATCTGTTATTCAGCAACCAATTAACTTTGAATGCTTGAAACAAGCCAAAGTTGGACAAGTTGTTGCTGGACTTTTTCGCCTATCATCGTCATAATTGTCGGGTTAATGAAAGCCGTTAATAAATTTTAAAAATGTTTAAAACCGCTAAAAAACTGGCCAACGCTGCAGTTTAATGTATATAAGGCGAAAATAAACCCCAATGCAGCTTGCAAGCGTAGGCGCTACTGCTTATAATGTGCAGTCTGTTTTTTGAGAGCCCCGTTTTCCCAGCTAAACTCTCAACGAATTCTAATTTTAAGGTTTTATCATGAAAACACTTAGTGCAAAACCAGCTGAAGTGACCCATGACTGGTATGTCGTAGATGCTGACGGCAAAACCCTTGGTCGCTTAGCCACTCAAATCGCTACTCGCTTACGTGGCAAGCATAAGCCATCTTTTACGCCGCACGTTGATACTGGTGACTTTATTGTTGTCATCAATGCTGACAAAATCACGGTAACGGGTAAAAAAGCGCAAGATAAGAAGTACTATCGTCACAGTGGCTACCCAGGTGGTATCAAAGAAACCAACTTCAGTAAACTGCTTGCACATAAGCCTGAAGATGTTCTACACAAAGCGGTTAAGGGTATGCTTCCAAAAGGTCCTCTTGGCTATGCGATGATCAAGAAGCTGAAACTTTATGCGGGTACTGAACATCCACATGAAGCACAGCAACCTAAAGCACTAGACATCTAAGGATATACTTATGGAACGCAATTACGGAACTGGTCGCCGCAAAACTTCTACCGCTCGTGTCTTTTTAGCGAAAGGTACTGGTAGCATTGTTGTTAACGGCAAACCACTTGATGAGTATTTCAGTCGCGAAACGTCGCGCATGGTTGTTCGTCAGCCTTTAGAATTACTTGACACCCCTACTGCTTATGACCTTTACATCACTGTAAAAGGCGGCGGTATTAGTGGTCAAGCTGGCGCAATCCGTCACGGCATCACGCGTGCATTGATTGAGCTTGACGAAGCCAACAAACCTGCTCTAAAAGCAGCTGGTTTTGTTACTCGTGATTCACGTCAAGTTGAACGTAAGAAATTGGGTCTACGTAAAGCACGTAAACGTCCACAATTCTCGAAACGTTAATCAAAGCTACTTCTTTGCTTTTTGTGGTTATCGCCTTTTTCTCAGAGTCGATTTAACACTATTAAGCAAAAGAATAGATTTGCAAAACCTCATAAGCTGGTCACAGTTTATGAGGTTTTTTTATGGCTGCTCATTAAGTGTCGAAAACCAGCTTGCAAACCAGTAGCGACTACCCCATCATTATAATAACTTTTTGTCATTAGCTCCGACGTTATAAACAGTGCTACAAAAGGACATTATGAAAGCGCCCGAACAATACGACCCCAGCAAACCGCCAGCAAAAAACAGCATACCACCACTGAGTATGCAGCGGTCGGATAAGTCACCCGCCATTCCTGTCGGCACGCCAACGATTACCCAAACTCATAAACGTACGGCACGAGCAGATAAAAAGCCCTTTCAATGGCAGTTCTTATCGCCTAAATATTGGGCAATTTGGCTATTGTTCTTGATGATGTTGCCCATGATTTATCTACCGCTACGCTGGCAGTTTTGGCTAGGGCGTAAAGTGGGTATCTTGTTTTACAAAGTTGTAGGCTCGCGGCGACGTGATACGCTCATTAATTTAAAACTGGCCTTTCCAGAAAAGCCGGAAGTTGAACGTGAGCTGATGGCAAAGCAGGTCTTTGTCAATCAAGGTATTGGTCTATTTGAAACCTTGTGTGCTTGGTTCCGCCCGAATGTCTTTACTCGCACCGTTTCTATTTCAGGACTACAGCATTTAGTTAATGCCCAAAACGAAAATCGTCCGGTCATTTTGCTAGGTGCACATTATACAATGCTTGATTTGGGTGGATTGTTTTGCGCGCAATTTTTTGCCTTAGACTGTATGTATCGTACACAGAATAACCCGCTACTTGATTGGTTCATTTATAACGGTCGCACCAATATCTTCGGTAAGCAAATCTCCAGTCGTGATATGCGTAGCTTGGTGAGTTCAATTAAAGCTGGGCATGTCATTTGGTATTCTCCTGACCAAGACTATGGTCTTAAGCAAGGTGTCATGGCACCGTTTTTTGGTGTGCCTGCAGCCACTATCACTGCCTCAAGACGCATGGCAAAATTGGGCAGCAAGGCGCATCCGCCTGCTGTCATGGCATTGCATACCTATCGGCAAACGCCAGATAACTTGCCGAGTGGCAAACGCCCGCATTATCATCTGACGATTACACCTGAGCTGCATAATTATCCAAGTAATGATGAGGTTGCTGACGCCACTCAGGTGAATGAAGTCTTAGAAGGACTCATTCGTATCGATCCCACCCAGTGGATGTGGTTTCATCGGCGCTTTAAACATGGGCCTAATGGTCGCACAAATATCTATAAGTAGACTTTATTCCCAAAAATATAAGTAAAATTTGCTATACTTTGAGGCTAATATTTTTGCCACTAACTGTGCAAAACTAACCATAAATTTATAATAATTTGATAAACCAAATAATGGATTTCCCATGAGTAACAACCGTACTTCTGATAATCAGACCTCTGATAGCCAAATCTCTAATAGCTCAACGCAAGCCAAACGCATTTTAACTGGTATCAAGCCAACAGGTACGCTACATTTAGGCAATTACGTTGGTGCTATTCGTCCAGCAATTCAGTCTATCCAAAACAGTGATGATGAAGCATTTTTCTTTTTAGCAGATTATCATGGCATTATTGGCTGTTACGACCCTGCCGTCATCCATGAGTCGACCAAAGCCATTGCCGCGACTTGGATTGCCTGCGGTCTTGACCCTGAGCGTGTGACTTTTTATCGTCAATCAGATGTACCAGAAATATCAGAGCTGGCTTGGATTTTAAATTGTTCATGTGCCAAAGGTCTGATGAATCGTGCTCATGCTTATAAAGCAGCGGTTGATATCAATATGGAAAAAGAAGACGTTGATCCTGATCAAGGTATTAATATGGGGCTGTTTGGATATCCAGTGCTGATGGCAGCAGATATCTTGATGTTCAATGCCACTCATGTGCCTGTTGGTCGTGATCAAATTCAGCATATTGAGATGGCACGTGATATCGCCGGTACATTTAACCACCGCTACAAACCGCTTTTCACCCTACCCTCAGCGGTCGTTGACGACAATATCCCGCTATTGACTGGTCTTGATGGTCGTAAGATGAGCAAAAGCTATGGCAATACCATTCCGCTATTTGGTGAGTCTAACCCGCAAGTCAGTGCCGAAAAACAAATGCACAAAGCCATCATGAAAATCGTCACTAACTCGCAGCTGCCTGAAGAGCCGAAAGATCCTGACGACTCTGCTATCTTTGAGATTTATAAAGCTTTTGCCACGCCGCAAGAAATTTCTGACATGCGTACGCAGTTTGCCGCTGGTATTGGCTGGGGCGATGCCAAGCAAGCATTATTTGACAAAATAGATGCTGAGATTGCCCCATTTCGCGAGCGTTACCAAGAGCTAATGGCCAATCCGAAAGAGCTGGAAGCAATCTTACAAATGGGTGCAGAAAAAGCCCGTCGCCATAGCCGTAAACAGTTAGACAAGACTCGCCGCGCCATTGGTATTCGTCCACTTGCCAAACTTAAATAGTCATTTAATGATGGTCACCAATACGGATATAAAACGTGGATACTGACCTACAGTATGGACAAGCAGCTGTATCACAAGCTGTCTTGTCCATAGATGCCTATCAAATGTCTGAATCTCTAACGAGTCATGACGCTACAAGTGCTACAGACCGCTCAACTATCCGTGATACGTCGTTACGCATCTATCAAACGCCAGTACAGCATTTGCCAGAAGATCTTTACGTGCCACCACAAGCATTTGCTATTTGGTTAGAGCAGTTTGCTGGACCGTTAGATTTTTTATTATATCTGGTCAAAAAAAACAACGTTGATCTGACGCAAATGCCAATACTGCCTATCACTGAGCAATACTTGGCTTACATCAGCGAATTAGATACCGAGCACTTTGAGTTGGCCGGTGATTATCTATTGATGGCATCAACGTTGATTGCGATTAAAACCGAGCTATTACTACCCAAGCCAGAGACCCCTACCGATGAGCGCGACCCAAAAGCTGAGCTGATTGAGCGCCTTGAGGAGTATGCGCAAATTAAAGTAGCCAGTCAGCGCTTGGATAGTCTGGTACGTCTTGAGCGTGATGTGTTCTTGGCGATGGTCAGTATGCCCAGTCAAGACATCATAAATGCCGAGCTGCCGAACTACTCACCGAATTTATTGATTGATAGCTTGTTCAAAATGCAGCTACAGCCAGACTATCAAATGCATTCCATCAAGGTCGATACCGTTCCACTTGCCGATCGCATTGCCAGTATTAGTAGGCAATTAAGCACGGATGGTGCACGCTCCTTTTATGAGCTACTAGACAAAGCGCAAGGTAAAATAGGTGTGGTGGTCAGCTTTGTCGCCGTGCTCGAGCTGATGAAGCGGCAACTAGTTGGTGTTGTGGTAAATTCTGCTTCTGACGGTGATAAGACCTCAATGGATACGAATCAATCTGCTATAAACGAGCAAATGAGACCATTGACCTTACAGTGGTTGGCTTAATGATTTTCAAAAGAGAGCTTTTCTAATGACAGATATTCAGTGTCAACATCTTGAAGAGATAAGCAAGCATATCGAAGTGCTGTTGCATGCATCTGAAGCACCACTCCATGCCAATGCCTTAAAGAAGCACCTGTCGTTGTCTAATAAAGAGCTAAAACAAGCCTTAGACCTACTAAGACAACGCTTAGATACGGGCGTCCTTAGCCTACATGAAACTGCCAGTGGTTATCGCTTGCAAATCGCAGATAGCTACAGCCTTTTAATCCAACGCGTGTTCCCGCAACGTCAAGAACGACTGAGCCAGGCCCTACTTGAGACCTTAAGTGTGGTTGCTTATAAACAACCAGTGACCCGCAGTGATATCGAGCACGTGCGCGGTGTCACACTATCGAGCAATATATTGCGCCAATTGTTTGATAAAGGTTGGATTGAAGAGAAGGGCTATAAAGAGACTTTGGGTCGACCAGCATTGCTACATACCACTGCGCAATTCTTAGATGCATTTGGACTGAGTGATTTAGATGAGTTACCACCAATGCCAGATATGGCAGCCATCAAGACCATGGCCTAATGTTTATATCGCTTCGAAAAAAAGGACAGACCTCATTAGGTCTGTCCTTTTTTCGAAGCTGATTGGTGTAAACCAATACAGCTTGAGTGTGTCATCAATTAGCAGTACTGATTACTGATTACTGATTACTGATTACTGATTACTGATTACTGATTAATAATATCAACACCCTTTGGCGGAGTAAATTTGAACTGACTGCTGCTAATGCTTGGGTTTAGCTTGATACCGCTGAATTTGATAGAAGTGGTTTGACCCAGGGTATCGTTTAATACCATCATCACTGGTTTACCACCGCTAAAACTCATTGATAAACTCTTAAAACTGGCACTATCTGACTTTGGATACAGCACATAATAGTTTTTATTATCGTACGGCTGGGTGATTTTAAAGCTTTGATCAATTTTACTTGGATCACCTGACAATAACAGTGCTGGGGTGTTGCCCACTTGGCTATCGACGTTTTGTTTGGTCGCTTGCTCTAAATCTTTATCATAGACCCACATAGAGCTACCATTAGCAATGATCAGCTGCTGTGAGGGTGATTTTGTCTCCCAGCGAAAATTGTTTGGACGCTGCACACTCATAGAGCCAGAAAAAGTACCACTGCTAGCGCCTTTTGTCGTTTGGCTAAAGTTGGCTGTCATGCTTTTTGTGTTTGTTAGCAGTTTATTCAAACGCGTCGCTGCTGTTAGATTGTCAGCAGGCGCGGCGGTAGCAGACTGGGTCAATGCCATCATTGGAGCTGCAACACCAAGCGAAGTCATTAATACACCCGCTAAAGCACCGCTCATTATTTTTTGTTTTAGAGTGGTTGTCTGTTCAATCGCTTGTTTGTTTAGTAAAGTCATTATTAATTCTCTCTTAAAGTGCGTAATCGCTAAAAAATAAATGTTCTTATTAAATTTTTTGTTTTCGATAATGTTTAACTCACCAGATAAAACCAGTGTCATTAAGCAATGCGCACAGTGTGCCAGTTTTTTCATTACGCGCCTAGTCATGATTTGCAATCATTACTACGCCTGCCATACACGCTTGTAACCAACTCTGTTACACAGTACGTCAAGGTTTTTAGATAGGGTTTTAAAGGCTGTGATGGCTCACGAACGCAAATCTACTATAAAGTATAGATATAAAAAAGCCTCCACTACCATACGGTAATAGAGGCTTTTCTAGTCATCAGATTATTTTATTCACAGAGAATAAAATAATTCAGATGGGCAATTATGCACTTTCAACCATAACATAACGACGGTTGAATTTACCTTTGGTCGCAAACTTTACAACACCGTCATTCAGTGCAAATAAAGTGTGATCACGACCCATGCCAACGCCTTCGCCTGCGTGGAATTCTGTACCACGTTGACGAACGATGATGTTACCAGCGACGATGGCTTGACCGCCAAAGATTTTTACGCCGAGCATTTTTGGGTTTGAATCACGACCGTTACGTGACGAGCCGGCAGCTTTTTTATGTGCCATGAGAAAATCTCCTTGTTAATGTGACTTATCGCTAATGCGACAACTCTTAAGCATTTAGTGCGCTGTTTAGCAATAATTGCTAAATGGGTAATTAGGCATTAATGGCTTTGATTTTTAACAAGGTATACCATTGGCGGTGACCTTGCTCTTTGTGATAATGCTTACGACGGTTGTGCTTGACGATACGAATTTTTTCGCCGCGACCATGCTCAACAACTTCAACTTCAACGCTAGCACCTTCAACGATAGGCTGACCGATTTTGACAGTTTCACCGTCAACAATCATCAATACGTCTTCAAATTTGATTGTAGCGCCAGTTTCTGCTTTTAGTAGTTCAACTTTAAGCAATTCATCGACGACTACACGGTGCTGTTTACCACCAGTTTTGATTACTGCGTACATTGTATGACTCCGTTTAACCCGTGTGCCGTGGCTGATGTTATACCAACGCTTTTACGACGAACACGACAGGGAAAAATTAAAGGCAAGATTTTACGGCTTTTTGCTCATAAAAGCAAGCCGCGCCTCTTGTTTTTGTAAGGTGGTTACACTAATGACAATCACTCATCCTGCTATATCTACTGCTGATTATAAGAGCGTCATAGACAACAATTCTAATATGAGCATACAAAACAGTAATGACGAATGATCGATTAAGCCCAACAGCGGTTATTATAACTTATGCAATCAGTTACTTACAGCCTTTTATGAGTCATTTATGTGATTAAAAAATTTTAAATAAGCTAGGGAACATATATTCAAAATATAAAAGGTTTTTACAGTTTTTATTCTTCTTAACCAGCGCAGTAAAGCGTGTATAAAACATTTTTATTCTACTTCTGCTATATACTTTAACCCACAATTTAAACGTACAGCTATGCTATTATAAGCAAAACGATACCTTACCTATAGATAGATAAAGTCAAGGTTATAAAAACTCTCTTTATTCTTATTAATATGACTATTTATTATGACTATTACCTCTTCAACTAATACCTCTTCTATGACTCAATCCATGCCTAGCTATGCTGATATTCAAAGTATCGTCGCTGATGATTTTGAGGTGATGGACAAGCAAGTATTTGGTAGTCTCAACTCAAAAGTACAGCTCGTCATGAGCGTCTCGCAGCATGTAATCAATGCTGGTGGCAAACGTATGCGTCCACTGATTACCTTATTATGTGCCCGCATGTTCAATGACAATCCATCAGAAAAAGCCATGCATTTAGCTGCCATCACTGAGATGCTGCATACTGCTACCCTCGTCCACGATGATGTCATTGATGAGTCAGGACAGCGCCGCGGTAAGCCAACGGCGAATGCCACATGGGACAATGCCACCGCAGTATTGGTCGGTGATTACCTCATTGCCCGCGCCTTTAATCTTTTGGTCGGTTTTCAAAGCTTGCCATTGTTGCAAGTGTTCTCGGATGGTACTTGTGATATTGCTGAAGGTGAAGTGTTGCAGCTACAGCATCAGCATAACCCTGCCGCGACAGAAGAAGACTACCTACGCATTATCGATGGCAAAACCTCACGTCTGTTTATGATGGCGACCCAAGGTGCCGCTATCTTGCAAGATAAAACAGAATATATGACGGCATTGGGTGATTTCGGACAACACTTTGGCAATGCCTTTCAGATTATCGATGATGTGCTTGATTATAGTGGTGATAGTGAAGTGATGGGCAAAAACCTAGGCGACGACCTTGCTGAAGGCAAACCTACTTTACCAACGATCAAAGCGCTTGAGTTGCTAAAAAACAGCGATACAGAAGGCTATGAGCAGCTCCGCATTGCCGTACAAACTGGGAAAACGCCTAACGCTGAACAGCTTATTGAGTTGGTGCGCCGCTCAGGCTCATTAGATTATTGCAAACAGCGTGCTTTGGAAGAAACTAAACTGGCGCAACAAGCACTGAGCACGCTACCAGACAATCGCTATCGTCAAGGTTTACATCAACTGACCGAGCTTGCTAGCGCACGTTTAGTGTAGATAGTGTAGCAGCATCGTTTTTTAACAGTTGTTAGTCTCGATTCGCATTTCTATTGTGATGCTAATTTATGCATAGTAGAAACTATTGAGCGCTATTTTTATGGTCATAATTAGTAGTTGATAAATTCGTTATTTTGTTTACAAACCCAAATTTTCATTGTTTAAAAGCCTCAATGATTATGTGGTTTATAAATATAACAAAAGTTTACAATATGTTTTGATAGTAGGTTGTATGTAGCCCTATTAGCGGTTAACTGAGGTGAGGCTTACTATAGCGGCACCTCGTTTATTCATAAAACGTAATATTGCCGCTTTTTGCCGCCTTCCCTCTCCTAAAGTACTTGACTGTGGGGTAACCCCATTAGTTTATAATAACTGATTAAGTTTACTAATCAACTCTGTGGCTTGCCTACATCTATGATGCTAAAAACCTTGCCTGATAATTCATCATACAAACATAAGAACTGGGCATTCTAGTCATTACGTGATATTAAAATTGGTTCTATTAAAACTGATATTATCGAAAGTGATCTGAGCAAGATATGGCGTGTACTTAGCGTTAAGACTGCCCCTACATTTAATACCTTTAAAATTTCATACATTAAGATTTATTTACTTATAAATTTTTTATACTGTCACTATTTATTTTATACCTATTGCCGAGGACATTGATGAAGCACTCTACTCTTGCGCTTGTAATAGCATCTGTACTATCTGGAGCTGTACTGATTGGCTGTGACAAAAACGAGGACGCCGCTGGCGCAGATGCCGCACAGCAGCAGATGCCGCCTGCGGTTGTCAACGTTCAGACTGTCACTCTCGATACCGTACCCCAAGTACAAACATTCTCTGGACGCACTGCGGCCTATCAAACCGCTGACGTTCGTCCACAAGTTAATGGCGTCATTGACGAGGTACTGTTCCGTGAGGGCGGTAATGTCAAAAAAGACCAGCCACTCTATCGTATCAATACTGATAACTATGCCACTTCTATCACCAGCGGTGAAGCAGCAGTTGCTCAGTCTCAAGCCAATTATCAGACTGCACTGGCCAATAACGCCAATGCCAAAGCTGAATTGGGCAGTCGCCAAGCTTCATTAGCCCAAGCGGTCAATGATTTTCAGCGACTACAAGGTCTTGTAGAGATCGACGCTATCTCTAAACAACAATACGATCAAGCACAGACAGAAGTCCGTACAGCACAAGCTTCATTAGAAAGTGCGCGTGCGGCGGTCGGTCAGACACAAGCAGGTATCGAAAGCGCGAAAGCAGGTATCCAAACGGCTCAAGCAGGATTGGAGTCCAGCACGTTAGATCTTAATCGCACGATTGTACGGGCACCGATCTCAGGGCGCACAGAGCGCTCGAATGTGACTGCGGGTACTTTAGTCAGCGCCAGTCAAGCCAGTCCACTGGTGACGATTTCGCGTCTAGACCCTATCTATGTAGATATCAGTCAATCATCGTCTGAGCTGCTCAAATTACGCCAGCAAATATCTGAAGGCAAAGCACAGCCCGGTATGAACTCGGTTGAATTGGTTCTAGAAGATGGCTCAGTCTATCCTGTACGTGGCAAGCTTGCATTGTCTGAAGCAAAGGTTGATGCGTCAACTGGCGCTGTGACCTTGCGTGCCATCTTCCCGAACAGCAATAACATCTTGCTGCCGGGTATGTATGTCACTGCACGCTTGACCCAAAGCGTCATTACCAATGCCGCGCTAGTGCCGCAAAGTGCAGTGTCACGTACGCCTAAGAGTGAGACGCAAGTCTATATCGTCGATGAAAACAACAAAATCCAAGTACGTCCAGTCACTATTAATGGTACTTATAACGGACAATGGGTAGTTACTGACGGTCTAAAAGCAGGTGATAAGGTCGTGATTATTGGTGGCTCAAAAGTCAAACCTGATCAAGAGGTAGTCGCTAAGCCATTAGAAAGCACCAATCCAGCACCATCTGCAAAAGGACAAGGCATGCCAAACGCCAAAACGCCTCAGCAAGCTGCAAAAACGGTGGATAAGCCAGCTGGTAACGGAACTTCTGCTAAGAAACCTACAGAAACCACTGCTAACTAATTCCATTCAAAGATAGGAAGACTTAGGGATATACTATGTCACGTTTTTTTATTAATCGCCCTATTTTTGCATGGGTTATGGCTATTTTAGTCATGCTCATCGGGGTGATATCGGTCATTAACCTACCGATCGAACAGTATCCACGTATTGCACCACCGACCATCTCAGTCAGTGCCAGCTATCCTGGTGCTAACGCACAAACTGTCGAGAACTCAGTCGTACAGATCATTGAACAACGTATGAAGGGTCTTGATGGTCTGATGTATATGTCGTCATCGAGCTCGTCAAATGGTAGCGCCTCAGTGACGCTTACCTTTGAGAATGGTACTGATTCTGATACCGCACAAGTACAAGTACAGAACAAATTGCAAGCAGCGATGAGCTCCTTGCCTGAGTCAGTTCAGCGTCAGGGCGTCAACGTCAATAAATCGTCTAGCAGCTTTTTGATGGTGCAAGCATTTATTTCTGAAGATGGCACCATGGATCGAGCGGATATTGCCGATTACATTAACTCCAATGTCGTCGATTCGATCAGTCGTGTAGAGGGTGTGGGTGAAGTTCAAGTCTTCGGTTCTACCTATGCGATGCGTGTATGGCTTGACCCTTCACGCCTACGCAGCTATAACATGGTACCGTCTGATGTCGTCAATGCAATACGAGCGCAGAACGCGCAAGTATCTGCTGGTCAGCTAGGTCAAGCACCTGCTGATACCGACCAACAGGTTATCAATGCCACCGTTACAGTGCAAAGCTATCTACAAACACCTGAAGAATTCCAAAATATTCTGTTAAAAACAGACACCTCAGGCGCCCAAGTACGCTTAGGCGATGTGGCAGATGTCGAAATCGGTAGTGCAGACTATAGTGTAGTATCGCTATACAACGGTCAAGAAGCTGCCGCTTTGGGTATTTCACTCGCAGGTGGTGCTAACGCGCTTGAGACTCGTGAAGCCGTTGGCGCACGTATGGCGGAGCTAGAAAAAAACTTCCCAATTGGTCTAGCCTCAGTCGTTCCTTATGACACCACGCCATTCGTACGCTTGTCTATCGAACAAGTCGTCATGACCCTCATTGAGGCGATTGTGTTGGTATTTATCGTCATGTTCATTTTCTTACAGAACTGGCGTGCAACTATTATTCCGACGCTTGCCGTACCTGTCGTTTTATTGGGCACGTTTGCAGTGCTTTATGTAGCGGGTTTTAGTATCAACGTGCTGACCATGTTTGCGATGGTACTATCCATCGGTCTACTGGTCGATGATGCGATCGTTGTGGTAGAGAACGTTGAACGTATCTTAGAAGAAGATCCTCATATTTCTATTAAAGACGCGACCATTCAATCGATGGGTGAGATTAGTAAGATTGTTATCGGTATTGCTTTGATTCTATCAGCAGTATTTGTACCGATGGCCTTCTTCGGTGGTTCAACGGGCGTAATTTACCGTCAGTTCTCCATTACTTTGATTACTGCTATGGTGTTATCAGCCATTGTTGCCCTTGTTTTCACCCCTGCGCTATGCGTGACCTTATTAAAACGTGGCAAGAGCCATGAAAAAGGCAACGAAGAAAAGCAAAAAGGCTTTTTTGGCTGGTTTAACCGCTCATTCTTTAAGCTTAGTCGTTCATACGAAGGCTTTGTCGGTAAAAGCTTTCGCTTCAAATGGTTATATTTGATTGGTTATGCGGCCATTATTGGCGTCATGGTGGTGGTATTCTTACGTATTCCCGGCTCATTTTTACCAGAAGAAGATCAAGGTATTATGTTTACCTTGGTTCAGCTTCCTGCCGGTTCGACGTTAGATGAAACACAAGAAGTGCTCGATAAAGTAAGAAACTATTACGACACTCAAGAAACCGATAACATTGCCTCCGTCTTTACCATTGCAGGCTTCAGCTTTGCAGGTCAAGGGCAAAATATGGGACTGGCATTCGTTCGCCTGTCAGATTGGGAAGCGCGTTCCGGTGATGAGAACACCGCTCAGGCTGTTGCTGGTCGAGCAATGGGTTACTTCTTTACCCAATTAAATGAAGCGCAAGTTTTTGCGATTGTACCGCCAGCCATTACCGAACTTGGTAACGCCAGTGGTTTTGATTTAATGCTCCAAGATAATGGTAACCTTGGTCATGATGGGCTACTTGAAGCACGAAACATGCTGCTAGGCATGGCAGCGCAAAACGAGCAAGTCGCTGGTGTACGTCCTAACGGTCAGGAAGACTCACCGCAGCTTAAGGTGAATATCAACCAAGAGCAAGCCGCCGCTTATGGCTTGTCACTAGGTAATATCAATAGCGTTATCTCAACCGCTTGGGGCTCAAGCTACGTTAATGACTTCATTGATCGTGGCCGTATTAAACGCGTCTTTGTTCAAGGTGAAGCGAGTAGCCGCACCAATCCTGATGATATTGGTAAATGGTATGTGCGAAATGAAATGGGCGATATGATCTCATTTAATGCTTTTTCGACCAGTGAATGGCAATCAGGCTCACCACGTCTGACCCGCTACAATAGCTTACCGTCTATGAACATTCAAGGTAGTGCTGCGCCCGGTCTAAGTACTGGTGAAGCCATGAGCTCGATGGAAACCATGATTGAGAAGCTACCTGAAGGTATCGGTTACGAGTGGACAGGTATGTCACTAGAAGAGCAAAAGTCAGGCGCTCAAGCACCGATGCTCTACGCGCTTTCAATCTTAGTCGTGTTCTTATGTTTGGCAGCCCTCTATGAAAGCTGGTCTATCCCCTTCTCTGTCCTACTGGTCATTCCACTTGGGGTATTAGGGGCAGTCATATTTACGTGGTTACGAGGTTTCGCCAACGATATTTACCTGCAAGTAGGTCTATTGACGGTGGTTGGTCTATCGGCCAAAAACGCCATCTTGATTATCGAGTTCGCTAAAGAGCATCAAGAGGAAGGCTATAGTCTAAAAGAGGCAGTCATGACAGCAGCACGCCAACGTCTGCGCCCCATTATCATGACCTCACTTGCCTTTGGTCTAGGTGTTGTGCCATTATTCTTGGCGAGTGGTCCAGGTTCAGGCAGTCAGAACGCCATTGGTACCAGTGTGGTTGGCGGTGTTGTAACGGCGACCCTCTTAGGCATCTTCTTTATCCCAATGTTCTACATTTGGATACGCAGTGTGTTCCCTCACAAGTATGACAACAATAAGCCAAATGATAAAGGCGATGGCGACAATGGTACGCCTGCTCCTCAGAACCCAACTCCCTCAGAGAGTTATCAGCCTGCAAGCCTTGGAGACAATACATAATGAGTGCTCAAAAAACATGTACAACCAATACTACAGCGGTGGTAGCCTCTGCTACCCTTGCGCGCCCAGTTCTATCACGCATGCGCAAGAACAGCGGTCGTTTAATCGGCTTGACTGCTTTAGCGATGAGTATGGCGGCTTGTAACACCATTCCAAAAGCCGATACTCGCCCTGTACTTGCTGAGCCCAATATCTCTATTGAACAAGCCTACGGGGCGTTCGACAAGGAAACGGCTAGTAACGCGTCACAGCCAAGTATTGCGGGTCAACGCTGGCAAAACTTCTACAGCGATGAGCGTCTAAAAGGGCTGATTGCTTTAGGACTTGAGAACAATAAAGACTTTGAAAGTGCCCGTTTAGCCATTGAAAAAGCACGAGCGCAATATCAAATCACCGATATTAACGACCTCCCAACCATCAATGGTAGTGGCGGCTACACGCGCCAAGCACAGAATAGAACCGACAAAAACCCCAACAGTAGTTATAACGTCAACCTAGGATTGGCCAACTACGAGCTGGATTTTTGGGGTAAGATTTCTAGCCTAAAAGATCAAGCGTTGCAGAATTTTTTGGCGACTACAGCCGCGAAGGATTCGACTCAAATTAGTCTAATCAGTAATATTGCCCAAAGCTATGCCAATTTAAGCTATAGCTTGGCACAGCTTAAGCTGGCAGAAGCTACTGTTGAGAGTCGTGACAGATCATTGTTTATTGCGAGCAAACGTTTTGAGGCAGGCATTGATCCTAAACTGCCTTCACTTCAAGCCAGTGCTTCTTTAGAAAATGCTAAGCTTGCCGTATTACGGGCACAAAGCAGCATCTTGACCTCACGTAATGCCTTGCAATATTTGATTGGTGCTTCTATTCCAAACGAGTTGATTCCAACACCGGCAGTCAGCAATATTACTAGCCAGCAACTCTTTAATGCTGGCTTACCAAGTGAGTTGTTACGCTATCGCCCTGATGTCCTACAAGCGGAATACAACCTAAAAGCTGCGGGTGCCAATATCGAAGTGGCACGTGCGTCTTACTTCCCTTCTATTAGCTTAGCAAGTAGTGTTGGTGTCAGTAGCGGTAGCTTAGATGATCTATTCAAAAGCGGTGCAGTCGGCTGGTCTTTTGGCCCAAGTATTAGTGTCCCAATCTTTGATGCAGGACGTTTGGATGCTGAATACAATGTGGCCAAAATCGAGCGTGAGCAGACGCTTTCGAGTTATGAGCGCTCTATCCAAACCGCATTCCGCGAAGTGTCGGATGTGCTAGCGACGCGCGCCACCTTGGGTGAGCAGTTAGAATCCCAGTATCGCCTACAAGATAACTTTGAGCAAACCTATCAAATTGCCGATGCACGCTTTAAAGCGGGTGTCTCCAACTATCTAGATGTCCTCGATGCCCAGCGTTCGTTGTTCTCAACCCAGCAGGGAATTTTGGATTTAGAACTACAAAAACTTGTCAGCCAAATTGAATTGTACCAAGCGCTCGGTGGCGGTGCTAATCTTGATGTGCCAACGGTCATCCCTGTGCCGCAATATACCAACTTGGTTCAAGTCGTCAATCTACCTGCCTATAGCAACAAAGTAAAAGCGGCTAACGCGATTGATGCGGCGAGCTCAGCACGTGTGGCGTCTGTACAAGAAGCCATCGCAATCAAACAAGCGCAGCCGCTAGAAACCACTACCTTTGAGCCGACTGCTATCGTCGATGTCAATAGCGATGGTAAAACAGATGCTGCAGTGGGTGTGATTACCGAAGAGACGCGTTTCAATGAAAATAGTGTTGAGCAAGTGCCGGTCACACAGATTGTTGAGCCTTAAATGGTTCGATCTTAAAATCGTGACATCACAGTATCCTTGTATTGACAGTTGATAAGTACCATTAGCCCTGCCGACTTGGTAGGGCTTTTTGCTTTTATCAGTTGTCTTTGGTTATAGTAGAATCACTAGGGCGTGTCTTCATTTCAAAAATGGTGATAAAAATGAGGTAAATTGCCGTCAAACAAGAAAAATAGTGCAGATAATATCGGGATATTAACCAGCTATTTGACGATGTTTGGCAAGATTTAGCCATTTTTAGCCCATTTAGATGACTATCGAGTGAATTGAAGACACGCCCTAGGCTAGCGGCTATTTTGTTAGCGCCCATTTTCAAATATTACATCTATAGTCGATACTATAGTTAATACTAAATAAAATGGATACGTTATTTAATAACGCGAAGCTGGTATAAATTTTTCTTGCTTGCTATGCCTACGCAGACAGAGACTAAAAAAAAATTATATCAATCACACTGTCTCTTTTTTATATTGAACTGACTATATCAGTACCTATGCTCCAATGACATGAAGCGATAACCATTAAAACGATCGTAAGGAATGATTATGACCTATACCTTTAACCGCCAATACCCTGCCACTCGCCTGCGCCGCCTACGTTATAACGATAATGTACGGGCTATGATTCGTGAAGTAGAGCTACATCCTAAGCATTTCATCGCCCCCGTATTTGTCTTAGAAGGCAACAACCAGCGCGAAACCATCGCTAGTATGCCGGGTGTTGAACGCTTGTCAGTTGATTTACTGATTGATTATGCCAAGGAATTATTAACAGAAGGTGTCACCACTATCGACATCTTCCCTGTCATTGATAATGCCTTAAAAACGCCTGATGGCAAAGCAGCCTATGATGAAAATGCCCTGACTGCACGTACGATAAAGGCGGTCAAAGACGCTGTGCCAGAAATGGTTGTCATGACCGATGTGGCATTAGATCCTTATACTTCACACGGTCAAGACGGCCTGCTCGATGACAGTGGTTATGTCATCAACGATGCAACCATCGAAGTATTGGTCAAGCAAGCGTTAGTACACGCCCGCGCAGGTGCTGATATCATCTCTCCTAGTGACATGATGGATGGTCGTATCAAAGCTATGCGTGATGCGTTTGAAGCAGAAGGTTTTGTGAATACCGCGATTATGGCCTACTCAGCCAAGTATGCCTCTGCATATTATGGTCCATTCCGTGATGCTGTCGGTAGTGCTGGCAATCTAAAAGGTGGGCATAAGAAACAATATCAGATGGACTTTGGCAATCGTGCTGAAGCACTGCATGAAGTGGCTATGGACATTAACGAAGGTGCTGATATGGTCATGATAAAACCCGGTCAGCCATACTTAGATTTGATTCGTGAAGTTAAAGACACCTTTGGCGTACCAACCTTTGCCTATCAAGTGTCTGGTGAATACGCCATGCATATGGCTGCTATTCAAAATGGCTGGCTCAGTGATGCAGTCATTTTAGAGTCTTTGATTGGTTTCCGCCGTGCGGGTGCTGATGGTATCTTGACGTACTTTGCGCTAGAGGCAGCACGTCAGCTAAATAATGCTTGATAGTAACTAAAATACCTTTTGTCTTGTAAAAAATGCCCCAGCTGCTTCATAGTCGCTGGGGCGATTTTTTATACTGCAACTCTATTTGAGGCAAAAGATTTTTATTGTGCTTACGAAGTATCTATATTTATAACTGCTCACGATTATGCGCTGTCATAAAATCAATAGCAGGACCAACAGGTATGATACGAGTGGGATTTATGTTGGCATGACTGGTGTAGTAATGCTGCTTGATGTGAGTCATATTCACCGTCTCTGCAATACCTGGCACTTGGTATAAATCACGCAGATAGCCCCACAGATTTGGATAATCAACAATGCGATGCAGATTACATTTAAAATGCCCAACATAAACAGCATCAAAACGCACCAAGGTGGTAAACAGTCGCCAATCGGCTTCGGTTATAGTGCTGCCTGTTAGATAACGCTGGTGTGCCAAGCGCGCCTCAAGTGTATCTAGTGCCGCAAACAGCTCAATCACGGCCTCTTCATAGGCTTCTTGTGTGGTCGAAAACCCAGTTTTATACACGCCATTATTAATCGTAGAATAAACAAACGTATTGATATCATCGATTTCGCTCAACAGATCTGCTGGCAAAAAATTACCTGCTACAGCACCAACTTCGTCGAAAGCTGAATTAAACATGCGAATGATTTCAGATGATTCATTACTCACGATCGTATTGGTCTTCTTATCCCATAAAATCGGCACTGTGACACGGCCTGTATAATCTGGCTTTGCTTTGGTATACAGCTCATACGCATAGTCTGCATGGATAACTGGGTCAGCAACGACGCCTGCACCATCTGCAAATGTCCAACCGTGCTCACCCATATAGGGATTAACCACGGATATTGGGATGAGGTCTTCTAAACCTTTGAGCTTACGATAAATCAAAGCACGATGCGCCCAAGGACACGCAAGCGACACATATAGATGGTAACGGTCAGATTCGGCTTTAAAGCCCTTAATACCTGTTGGCCTTGCCCTGCCATCCACGGTCACCCAGTTTCTAAAGCCTGCGTCTTCACGCTCAAAACGTCCACCGTTGGCTTCTGTCTCGTACCATTTGTCTTGCCATTGTCCGTCTACCAATAAGCCCATATTATTCTCCGACTATTTCTAATTTTCATTTGACGCTATTAGGCATGACTGAATCTAAGTCATTACTATTATGACTCTCACTTCAGTTAGAGAGATATCATACCAGTTATAGGCTTTTATTTATTAGGATTAGCCTTATTATTAACAATAAAAACTAAACTTATTAAATGATATATTTAGAAAATATACATAAAAAATATTTTGTAATATTCAATATAGGGCTTAATACCAAATATTATGATAATAAAATAAGATTATGATAAAAAAGACTTGCAAAGTCTGAGAAACTTGCTAAAATGCTCAACCTAAATAGGCGTATAGCTCAGTTGGTTAGAGCGCTACCTTGACATGGTAGAGGTCAGCAGTTCGAGTCTGCTTATGCCTACCAAATATTTAGAAAGCCCCAGTCTAACGATTGGGGCTTTTTTTGTCTGAAAAATATAGGCTGTAGGGGGAAATCCTTGCTTATATCAACTCATAGTTATGGTTATTTAATCAGCTTCAAATCAATTGAAAAAGCGACGGTGACCAAAACGTGATCAACCCTTAAAAATCATTAAAATTAAAATCCTCTTTTTGACCTTTACCGTGAATGAGCTATGCTGAAAAAACCGTACACCTAAACTTGGTAAACTAAGCGTATTAATCGGAGTTCACCATGACCAAGAAATTAAGAACCTACAGTGACGAATTTAAAGCTGAAGCTGTTAAAAGGACAGCAGACAACAACGGCAATATTTCAGCGACTGCAAAACAGCTTGGCATAGCCATGCAGACCTTCTCTACTGGCACAGTAAAGCCAACCAAGGCAAGCTTGTCGGCATAGAACAATATGATCCCGAACTTATGACGGCTCTTCAAGAAATAAAGCAGCTCAAGCAACAACTTAAAGTTGCTGAAGAGGAACGTTAAGAAACAGTCTAGTAGACTGTTTTAGTGACGCAAGACGTAGGTGACAGCTAGTAAGTTACGCCTTTATTAAAGACAATCAGCAGATATTTAACATCACCACTGACTCAAATCATAACAAGCTAGTTTATCCAAACGTGCTGGATCAAAAGTTTGACGCCAGTCAACCTAATGAATCTTGGGTCAGTGACATAACTTATATCTGGACGAATGAGGGCTGGCTGTACTTGGCTGGTGTTAAAGACTTATATACCAAAGAGCTCGTCGGCTACGCTATAAGTAAGCGCATGACCGCTGATTTATTTTGCCGTGCATTGAATATGGCAATCAAGAACAAGAGACCAGACCAAGGGCTAATAATCCACTCTGACAGGGGCAGCCAGTATTGCAGTCATGCCTACCACAAGATTATCAAACAGCATCAATTTACAGGCTCCTTGAGTGGTAAGGGCAACTGCTTTGATAACGCTCCGATAGAAAGCTTCTGGGTACATTGAAGAATGAGCTTGTGTATCACCAGAACTATAAAACAAGGTTTACAGCGATCAATGATATCATCGGCTATATCGAGCTGTACTACATGAGGAGCGATTAGCAAAATAAAAAGCCAGATACTTGCAGTATTTGGCTTTTCATAAGGCTCTAAATTATTTTAGAGTGAAGAGTAAGAAGGTAAATCAATCGACTTAGATAACGTCACCATACCCATTATTCATACTATTCTCATCAAACTGCTGCATCATATCTAACATAGAGCCCAGTGTACTTTGATGCTGGGAGCTAGAAACGTTAGTAGGGTTTGGATTACTAATGCCATAAGCACCAAATATCTGATCCGCGCTGATACTACCGCCTGATGCAAAGCTGATATTACCAACTGCTGACTCTCCTCCTTCAAAGAAGTCAGCGATTGTTAATTGGTCAGTAGCGCCACTCACTTTGAGAATCAGATCGTCATTGCTGCGCATGAGTCCACTGGCTATATCGTTAAAACCAACTCCATCAAAATAGATGTTGTCAATGCCGCCGCCCGTGTTGTCTATGGTATCTTGTCCAAATCCTGCTTCGAAGTAATAGAGATCGTCGCCTTCACCACCTTTTAATAGATCATTACCCAGTCCACCAATGAGAATGTCATTACCTAGTCCACCATCCAACTGATCGTCGTCTAGTAGTCCCTGAAGTCTGTTATCGACTTCCGTACCTTGAAGTTGGTCATCACCATCTGTACCGATAATATCAGCACCTGCATCATTATTAGGTGCATTAGGGGTTGTATTATCGACAGGTGTGGCTTCCGGTATTGCTTTACCAAATAGCCCAAAGATTTGCTCGTGTGAAATACTACCGCCAGTCTCAAAGCTAATAGTTTCAATGATGCTATCGCCATTACTAAAGTAGTCTTTGATCGTGACTTGATTATTGGCATTGCCATTCACTCGTAAAATGAGATCATTACCAGAACTCATCAACCCTGATCCAATCTGATTATAAGTGATACCGTTACTAAAGATAATTTCGTCTACACCATGCGTATCAATAATAGTATCTATGCCAGCTGTGTAGATATACGTATCGTTACCTCTGCCACCTTTCAACTGGTCGTTACCTGCCGTGTCTACGATAGTATTATCACCCGATAGATCTGTATTATCAGTAGGTACTTCAGGATCGGTTGGTGTGGTGGTGTCGTCATTGCCACCATTATCTGTATCACCACTGCCAGATTCAGGTAATGCTGTCAATTGACTAGCGATACTCTGAGCAGAGATAACCATATTACTGCTTGGAACAATATAATCGATGGCTTTATCATTACTACTAAAATGTCCTTCAACTTTAACTTGCTGATTCAAGTCCCCATCGACTAGGATAATGAGATCATCTCCTTCTTGATGGTAGCTGAGTTGGCTCTTATCTATACCTTGAAAGAAGATGCCGTCATTACCACCACCAGCGTTGTCAATGATATCCATCCCTTGATTGGCTTTGTAGATGTAGCTGTCATTACCTGCGCCGCCAGATAAGGTGTCGTTACCGTCTTCACCAGATAAGGTGTCATTGCCTGTGCCGCCGTTGAGAATATCATTACCTGAGTTGCTACCTGAGCCGTTACCGCCTGCTAGGTAGTCGTCACCTGCACCACCATTCAAGGTATCATTACCAGTAAACCCAAACAGCTGGTCATCACCTAAATAGCCGTTGATAATATCATTACCAGTCGTTCCTGAAAGCTGTTCGCTACTGTCTGTGCCTTCTACGGTATTGGTAGGGGTGGTATCGACAGGCGTGTCAACGGGCTGACTTGAATTGACAGTGAGACTGACATAAGCGCCTGCGCTGGTGCCAAAGAGGTCACCTGCCCACAAGATAAACGAGTAGTTGCCGATGCTGTCTACAGAAGGTTCACCCGTTAAGGTTAATGTGTCTGCATCAAAATGCAACCAATCAGGAATCTCTGGATAACTGCCGCTCGCATCTTTTTCTGCTAAGGTGATGCGGTAGTTCAGCGCGCTATCCCACGCATCTTGATCGACGATGGTGTCTGCATCAAATTGGACGTTTAGACTGTCGTCATCATTGATGGTGATGGCTTGTGGGTGTTTATTGACAGTTGGTGCGTGATTATCTGCTCTATCGATGATGGCGGCTTCAATGTCCTGTTGGGTAAGGATGACTTCTGCGCCGTTGTTGTCAAAGATGATGCGGTCGATTTTGTTGTCGATTACAATATCACTGGGGTCATCTAAATTATTTAGAAGAAAGTTTTGGTCTGTTGAAAACTGAAACTCATCAGCTGATGCTTGAGGGGTAAAATAATCGAAGAAAGTAATACTATCTCCATTACCTTTAAGACGAACAACCAGCATATCATGTACACTTAAAGTGTTTTCAACACGGGTAAATATAGCATCATTGAGATCGTAACCTTCTATTACAAGGGTGTCTTGAGACGATATATCATTAGTAGCACTGACTGTATCTTTGCCACCACCTTTTTTATAAATGATAGTATCATTACCCGTCTGACCGCTCACAAAGTTATCTTGAGAATTCAAAGTAATCGTATTGTCTAGCTCGTTACCAAACGCTGTTTTAGCGTCACCTTTTAAGATAAGGTTTTCAACATTCCGTTGTAATATATGGTATTTACCAGTATCTTGCCATATGTTCTGCTCATTCATCTGATAATAGTGATGATCTACCCACTGCTCTACAGTATCAATACCACCGCTATCGCCTATAATATAGTTAAATTCATTCAATTCGCCCTCAGCAACTTTGTCACCCTCTATTAAGGTAATAGAACCATTATCGTTAGTCACAAGCGTCTCATATTGATCAACGACGTAATAGTCATGTCCTGCGCCTCCTGATAAAAGGTCGGCTCCCTGTTTGCCATCTAGGTAGTTGCTTCCTGAATTACCGTAAATTTCATTATTGAATTCACTACCTATACCATTGAGATCACTCGTGCCTCTTAAATGTAACTCTTCAATATTAGTACCAGACAAGTTAAAGGAGTCATCGATAAATATACGATCATACCCTTCATCCTCGTTCTCAACGATAGTGTCCTGATTGTCAGCAAAATAGTTATCATCACCTTCGCCACCAATCAAGGTATCAGCACCTTCGCCACCCTCCAGCCAATCTTGTCCTTGACCACCTTGGAGCTCATCATCACCTTGGTGACCAAACATAGTATCATCACCTTCACCCGCGATAATGATATCGTTAGCATTACCTCCATTGATGATATCGTCACCTGTTTCGCCATCAATATGGTTTGATTCGGTCCAGCTACCCTGCAACTCATCATTTCCTTCTAGACCATAGATATGATGGTTCGATGTGACATAAATATCATTAACTTGATCATCTTTGTCAGAACCTATGATATAGGCATCTCTTAAGATACTATCAATACTGATTTTTGGGCTATCAATAAAGCTGATATCAATATTGGCTAAATCCTTATTATCTACTTCTCGAAGTATCAGTTGGTTATCTACTCCATATAAAAGGTAAAGATCACCATCTTGATAATAAGTTTCTTTGAGTAATGATTTTTCAAAGTTAAATTGTAAGTATGACCCATCTTTCTGTGACCAATCTTCAATTATTTCATCATTTCCAGAATTAGAATCAAAGATGTAAGTGTCATAACCAGTGTGTCCAAATAATTTATCGTTACCAGCTTTGCCGTCAAGTATGTCGTTTGACTCAAATGTGTGAAGCTGGTTATCTCTACTATTACCAGTTAAGTAGTCATCACCCTCCCAACCACTAAAATAGTCAGAATCAGAATTTTCGATATTTTCAATAGGCTGACTTATGATTGTTTCAAAGCTTACGATCTCATCGTCAAACACAAACTCTAAAGTACGATCAGTATCTAAGAATAACCCGTTAGTGATTGTAAACTCTTGCTCTTCATATCCAATAATTAGGTTTTTACCCTGAGACTTAAATGAGACCATGCTTAATGGAATGCTTTCAAAGATTAATTTATCCGTACCAGTTGAGCCATAATCAAAATCGACAATATCCGATCCAGTATCTAAACTAAAGATGTAAGTATTATCTCCACCTTGACCGATAAGAGTGTCATTACCTAAGCCGCTGACAAATACCTCGTCAGCATCAGAACCAGTAACTTTTTTATCATTTACTCCTGATAAATAAATAGTGTTTTCACCGCTAGATACCTCAAACTCTGTTACTGAATCATCGATAAATATAGAGTTTACAATGTCTCCATGTTCTACGATGTATTGATCTATAACGACATTATTAGTGGTATACCAATTTGCTAGAGTTAGATAACCTTCACCAAAATTGTATTCCGAGAATTCGTCAGTGTTAATACCTAACAGGTTAAGTAAGTGAATACTGGTTTTACCGGCATCTGTTAGATAATTTGTATCTAATAGCGCTTCTAACTTAAAAAAGTTAGTAAAATTTAATTGATTAAATTGGTACACTTCAATACTGTCAAAGTAAGGCTTAAGTATCGTCTGGTTGATAATATCAGACTCTACAGCAGTCTTAATATCTTGATAGACATTAAGAAATTCAGATGTCTGATCAGAAGTAGCTTGGTTAATATAATCGGTTGGATTAATGCCAGTAATCGCATCAATGAGTTTGACCATTTGCTTATCATTTTGGTTCAAATAACTATAGTTAGTAACCGTATTCGTTTCACTAACATATTCTGGTAGATCTTGATTTGGTCTTATTTGAATCACATGTTCAGCATTTTCGTTTTCAGTCCATTTAATATTATTGTTATTAACGATAGCCACTTCACTATCATTATTCTTACTGTCTGTGCCCGCCCATAACTCTAATAATTTATCAGACTGGTCGAAAATATTTTCAATATCTTTGTTTTCATCTAAATATTTAGCTAATATCGATAATTCATCAGTACCCTTGGCAGCGTCTGCTAGGTCATCTAAACGGCCAAATCCAGAAAGATTCAGACCGTCAGTTTTTTCATCAGGTGTCGATATAAAGTCACTATGAATCAAATCTTGGTCAAAGTTAATGTCCGCCATCAATAATGTGTTGCCGTCATTATCTACATAACTTCCTTGTTCTTTTACAGTGCCGCCGCTTGTCTCTACCTCGTTGCTTGAATCGAAGCTTAGATTTAATTCGGATATACCTATCTGTTCAAGAGTTTTAAGTTCATCTTGAGAAGTGACACCATCAATATTAGTATCTTGCCAAACTCTTAACTCACTAAAACTGGTATCGTCTTTATTGATCACACCATCAGCATTGGTATCTAAATCCGCCAATGCTTCAAAACCATGTTTGGCAATCAATCCACTATTTAGTTCAGTTTGATCCCCGAACATCTCCTTACCATTGTTAATGACACCATCTTTATTAATATCTCTAACTAAAAATCCATCCTCACTCGATAACCAACCTGTAGCAGTTTTGATGCCGTCACCGTCGTTATCAAACATGACACCTTGCTTATTGTTTTCAGCAACTGTGTTAATAACTCCATCTTTGTTAAGATCTAATACCAGAGGATCATAATATTCTATTTGATATTCTGATTCAAAATTGCCATCTTGATCTTTTTGTAAGTTTGGAAGAAGAGAGTTTAGTAATAGTGAGTTGCCACTGAGATTAAACATCGTTTGATCGGTCACCATATGAGAAAATGGCTCATCCGATTTCTCATTAGAGTCTACAACAAACTGACCACCAGCCTTTCTTTCTACACTATAGCCTTCAGCAACTATCTTTGAAGTGAAATTGTCACTAGTGATAATGATATTATTTGCGTTGTATTCCATATAATTGCCAAGCCCGTCCTGCCACTTGACTACAACATCCGACTTATCCTCGTTATTACTTATAGATAATATTTGCCAATCATTGTCTAGTAGGTTGTCATCTCCTAATAGGATTTGACCTTTCCTATCTGTATCAACAATATAATTGGTTTTACCATCTTGAAGTGTGGCAAGTTCAAAGAAATAAGCATCTTCACCTTCGCCACCATAAAGATAATCCTCACCTTGTCCTGCCATTAAAAAGTCATCACCTTCATCACCATAGAGCTTATCATCACCCGATCCGCCATAGATGAGATCAGAACCTTTTCCACCTTTGATAATGTCATTACCAGACTCAAGACCTATCGGATTATTGTAATCTGCATCATCACCATAAAGGTTATCTGCTCCATCTCCTCCATTAATAGTGTCGTTACCTCCGCCACCGTAAACAGTATCATCACCGCTACCAGCATTGATAGTGTCATCACCATGGAACGATCCACCTATTGACTGCGAATCGCCCTCAATATAGTCATCACCTTCTCCACCTTCAATGATATCGTTACCACCGTTACCCCAAATACTATCGTCACCTGCCCCACCATACAAAGTATCATTGCCGTGATATTGACCTTTGATTTCTTCTGTATCACCAATTATTTGATCATTGCCTTCACCACCGCTAATAGTATCTTTACCACCATTACCAACTAACATATTGTTGTTATCGTTACCAGTAATAACGTTATCACTATCATCACCGATGGCATTTTTCGCATCAGCCAGAAGTGTAACGTTTTCTACATTATTGCCATCGATCAAAGTGTAGTTAATAGTTGAATAAACAGTATCTATACCTGCATCAGCTTGCTCTAGAACTTCATCTTTTTCGTTATCAACATAATAGATATCATCTCCCTTTTGGCCCGCCATCTGATCAGCACCTTGCTCACCATTTAGGGTATTATCACTTTCATTACCAATGAGGATATTATCTTTATCATTGCCTTTTATGGAGGAGCTCAATGTGTCAATCAATATGGCATTATCTGCATCTGAAGTCAGTTCAGCTTCACCAGATACTTCAAGCATATTCTTGGCTAAGGCTTTAACGTCATTAGAAGTATAGTTTTCACCATCTATCTCCCACGTCTCAATATTGTCTACATTGACAATTAGACCATCACCTAACGCACTATAATAAATATGCCCTTTGTAATTATATAAATGATTAGTATTGATCTCTTCAAGCACTATTTTACTATTTTTATCTGAGTCAATTATTGTATTAAGTCCATCACCTTGATTAAACACATAAGTATCTTGTCCTTGGCCACCAGATAATATGTTATCGAGTTCATTACTCACTAATGTATCATCGCCACTACCGCCAATAGCGTTCTCAATGTGAGTATTATATCCAATGAAGCTTTGGCTAGGCGCAAGGATACTGTCATTTTTCTCAGCAATATATGACCAGCCACCTTGGTTAATATCTATATATGTACTTTCGGTTTGGACTGATGCATCAAATGTGTCAACGCCAGCACCATCCCATATATATTTGTTTTCAAAGCCATATATGTCGTTCCCTATAGCATTATCTATATTTACACCATGAAGATATTGCAGTGCCGCTATATCAAATAGTTTTAAATCAGTATCGTTCTCGCCATTTGAAGAGTAAGTCATAATAGAGTTATTTTGATTATTCTCATCGCTTGGCAAATATGGCATTTCAAAAGGATGTTTTAGTCCAAATACATGTCCTAACTCATGAAGTAGTACTTCAAATCCATACTCTCCTGATTGTAATAGGCCCTCTCCTCCATACATTTTGGAGTTGAGATGTACCTCCCCTGTAGCTGAATCTCCATAACCAGAAAATGTGCTGCTACCCGCTGTGGACAAGTCATCCAAATATAGCTTTAAGTCTGGTGCTTCGGTAGTATTATCTTCTTCGATAGTAAGACCAAGAACCTCAGCATATTTTGAAAGTGCCTCCCTTACCGCATCTTTTTGTTCTTCAGTAAAGGCTTGGTAGCCATTCAATTTATCGTCTAGGTTATCTAAGAATCCATAAGTAATACTTGTCTTACCTTTTAAAGGAATGTCTGCGCGATCCACTAAAGCATCTATAAAATAAGCCATACCTTCTTCTAATGATGAAGTAGCTTGTAGCGAATCTGCTGTTAGTGGTGCCATCTCGAAAATATCGTCTACATTCCAAGATATACCATCGTTGAATTTGAACTGAGAAATTTCTGTATTGTTAGTATATGGGTCTATTTCTGAGACGTATACTGCCTCCTCAGTAGCTTCTACCATATGGTTTGAAGTGTTGTTAGCAACATAGTAATCTTTGATTGTGACGCTATTTTTTTGAGAGTTTTCACTTTCTGAGTAGGTAATCTTAAGATCTCTATCCTCGATGTTTTCAACATTTCGAATCTTCGATGATTCGAAGTTAAATTGAACAAGATTAAGATTAAAAGTATTTTCCGATTTTAGATTGAGAAGTATCTCTATAATCGTGTCATCACCGTCATTCATATCGAATATATAGACATCTTCTCCAAATCCACCCTTTAGCGTGTCATTGTCAGCTCCACCTATAAGAATGTCGTTACCTGAATTACCCTCTAAAATATCCATACCGGCTTTACCCATGAGGATATCATCGCCTATACCACCATCAATTGCATCTACATCTTTTCCGCCTTCAAGAACATCATCACCGACACCACCAAATATAGCATTATGACCATCACCACCAAATATTCGATCATTTCCCTCGTTGCCAGAGAGCTTTTCAGGTTCTTCACCTTCGTTACTACCTCCCCAGATATAATCGTCACCTAAACCGCCAGATATTGTGTCTGTTCCATCGTCTCCATGTAGATAGTCATTACCTGTACCCCCTAAGATTGTATCGTTATCATCGCCTCCGTGGATGATATCATCACCGCCATTCCCTTCAATTTCATCGTCACCTTTACCGCCATAAATCAAATCTGCACCTTCTTCCTCAGTATTGTAAAATGAAGGATTTCTATCATATTGATCTAATAAACTATCTCCATATACCCTGTCGTCTCCGGAACCACCATATATAACGTCGTTACCATAACCTGCTTTAATGTAATCATCACCTTCACCACCATCTATATAATCATTGCCTCTGCCTGCTCTAATACCGTCATTTCCTGAACCTCCATAGATCTTATCATTCCCGTCCTTTCCAAAGAGAAAGTCATCACCACCCTCACCATAAATAATATCGGCGTCTGATGATCCAAAGACAATATCACCTCCATCTCCTGATTTTATTAAGTCATTATCAGGATTAGCATTTCTAACTTCAGGTACATATGACCAAGTTGCACCTTCAGGATCAGGATTAGAATCTACGGACAATCCGGCTGTCATATAGCTCTTAACACTGCCATCATAAAAGATACTAAATTCCTCACCATAAATATTTACTGTTTTTTTATACCCTACGTCATAATACAGCTCATTACTCTGCTCGGTACTAAACTCTAAAGAGCTTGAAATATAATCATGACCGCTACCCCCTTTTATGACATCATGACCTTCACCTGTGTGGATAGTGTTTCTACCTGTGGTATTGCTTGCATCTACATGCACCGAACCTGTTGTAGAGATTATTTTGTTCTCACCTTTCCCATATAATTCAGGCGAGGTTTGTGACTCAATAGCTTGCCACTGCTGTTGCTCAATAGATTCATTAAAATTTAGACCAAAATGGCCTTGCTTAAAATCTTCAATATATATAGTATTTTTATAGTTGCCCAACTTATTAATAGTAACTGTACCGTTTGTACCATCTTCTGAAGCGAACTTTCTAATCTCATACTGACCGTCGCCACTTAACCAATATTGTTTTTCTGCATCAAACTCGCCTAGCGTCAAGACTGCTGCATCAATCTCAATGGTTCCTGTACCATCGTTGTCTTTGATACTATCAGTACCAAGCTCACTGCTCTTAAACGCATAAGTTTCATTACCTGCGCCACCGATCAAACGATCACTACCTGCACCACCTCGCAGAGTTCCTGAGTTATTTTCCCCACTTATCAGTAGGTCACTGTCTGCACCACCATCTAAAATATCTATACCTTTATCACTGGCATACAGTACGTCATTACCTTCATTACCTTCCAAAAAGTCAATATCTTGATCATCGCCTGCGTAGATAGTGTCATTACCCTCGCCGCCACGAGCGTCATCCTTACCACCGCCTGCATAGATAATATCGTTGCCTGAGCCGCCTAATAGATTGCCACCCAGTAATTGATTATCATCTTCGTCTCCTGAGAAGATAATGTCATTACCCTCGCCACCATCGGCTATTAATACACCAGTACCGCCAATGAGGACATCATTACCCTCGCCACCTTTTAGGTTATCAAGACCACTACCGCCATGCAAATAATCATGACCCTTACCGCCTAGTAGAATGTCAGTATCACTGCCACCTAGTAAGATGTCATTACCATCACCGCCAGTTAAGGTGTCATCACCACTACCACCGAGTAAGGTATCATCGCCATCACCACCGATTAGAGTATCGTTACCCTTATTACCTTCTAGGTAGTCACTGCCTGCGCCACTATCTAGAGTGTCATCGCCTTTGCCACCGAATAAGAAGTCATTGGTATCTCCATAGTCTAATGATTTGACTGGTTGTCCATCATCCGCTGCGAAGATAACTTCTGAACGATAAGCGCCAATACCATTGTTACCTGAGCCATAGTCGGTATATTTACTTAAGATATCCTGCTCTGTGGTTATATCTCGATAGCTGTGTTCTCCATTGCTCGTGCCTGTGGTTAGCTCTTGGATTTTGGCTTCAAGCATTTCGGCACGCTTTTCGATATATTCGTCTGTCATACCATCAGGGTGTGCTGCGCTATAGAGTTCTAGTTCACCATTTTCATTAAATTGCGCATAGTCAATATCAGTGATGACGAATGGGTTTAGTTTTAAGAGGGCATAGCGATACGCGAGGTCACTCTTGGCAAGGGCGGCAAGTTGATCATCGGTTATATTTGCATCAATGAGAGAGGTGTTTGCTTTTAGCAGTTCTGGAATCTGCGCTTGATCAATGTTTTTACCAAATAGTAGCGTACCGATTTTATCAAAGATGTCGGCCTTGCCATCTCCATCCAAATCCTTGGTTAGCTGATATAAGTCTTTAGCAGCGTCTTCACCGTATATACCCGCTACGATACCAACTGATATAGCTGCGACGGCTGCGACAGGAGCGGACAAGCCTAGTACAAAGGCACCTGCTAAACCAACTAGTGCTGTTGCTACAGCACCAGATATTTCTGCACCAAACTCTCCTACCGCAAACTCAATCCAAACTTCTTTTGCGCCCTCACTATCTCCAGCCTCTTCTAGTGCTTTAGCTTGTGCATTAGTAGAGGACAATGCTAATAAAATAAGGGCTGAGCTAACGACAGGTAAGTTTTTGACAATTTTATTATCTGTAAAAGCTCCGTACTTACTATGAAAGTCTTTTAATGTGTCCTGTAATGAATTGAATAGTCCTGGATTACTATTTGCCAGTTCCACGAGTTTCTCTGGCGTATTAATTTCTAACCATGTACCCGTGTTTTGAAAACTTAACTTTGACAGTTCGGTATGTTGAATGGCATTAGCGACTATAGCGTTGCTTGGATTCTCAAACTGCCTAATCTGTTCAACAGGAATATTGTCAATAGTAATACCATCTCGTTGTAACAAAGCTGGAATTTCAGTATTGATAAGGATAGTGGTCTGAAAATCATCTGCTCTCTGTATTATCGTGTTGGTACCTGCCATTATTCTGACATTGGCATTATCGGGAAGCTCATCAACAAACTTTTTAGAAACCACATTCCACAACGACGGACTATTCGAATCATTGATCATTTTTCCATATTCACTTGCCCATATTTTTTTTTGTGATGCTGTTAAGGCAGTATTGAAGGAAGAAAAACCTAGGTCTTTACCTATTTCATTGTAGAATTTGGTATAAGCCAAGTTCTTAAACAAAGTAGTAAAATCAGGATGGTCGGCAAGTTTTCCTGCAGGTGTTTGAAATACTGATATAAGGTCATTATTTCCCTTGGCAATATTTTTAACTATTGGTTGAGTAGGCTGATTACCATCTAGATATCCGCTATAGAGTAAATGAGTACGACCGTCAGCCTCTCCAGCGGAGGCAGATGTACTCTCAACCACTAACATCAACTCGTCAAATGAGTTTGCTTGTTTTGCAGCTTCTAAAGCAGATTTAACGTCAGTATAAGTATTCACACTAGGTTCCTTTTGAATTATCGCTATCTATATAAATAAAAGTGGGTAGGATTAAGAAAAATTCAGCTGTTTGCTTTCAATAAATGTATAAGTTCTACTCATAGCGATACGTTTTACTTTTTCAGGCAACCCGCTGAGATTATCTCCCGTTAGCATATCTCCACCATAAATAAGCGCTTGCGTCATTACTTCTTTGATGTGAGGCAGACTTTCCCTCAATATAGAAGAACAATAGTATATGGATAACTCATAACCCTCTGCTGTTTCAATCATAGTGCAGATACCCTTATTAAACAGATAAGCGTAACGTAGCGTATCTCCTTTAACAGACGAATAATTACCTACATTGAAAATCATCTCGCCTGTTGCTTCAATGACAGCTACTCTCCAACTACAATCAATCATGCATCCAGCATGTTGTCTGTCAAAAAACATACCATATAGCGCTTCTTTAACCTCTGGTGAAGCGAAAAGTAAATCTAAGTCGTCGTCCGTAATTTCTCTAAATATAAAAGTCATTGTTTATCTCATAAATGTATAAATGGTTACCATGATCTAATTACGCTTGATAAAGATCATAGACTGAGGAATGCAATGTTCTTATCGATAGCTAAAAAATAAAAATCCCCTATGTTCTTTAGCCATTTTAACTTTATAACTTCACCTTACTCATCGGGATAGCACACTCCATAACTATCAGTCCAGCGATACTGGGTGATAGTACCTCTTTCGCTTGATCCATCAGACTTTGAATGGCGAGCGCATAGGCCATACCCCAGTCTCCAGCAGGTACAGGTAGGTTGTCGAGTATTTCAGTTTTAAGCGGTTGCCATAGTTCAAGACACTGCATAAGGGTATAGCGGATAGGATGACCTTCAGGCAAGCGCGGCTGACCAAATTCAGGCGTGCCAATGCTAGCCGTTGTATGTTCAACTATCGCATTGACGTCAGGAAGTGTACCGCCATGCGACTGTACTGCACCACCAACCAATGACCAAACTGACAGCTTATCCTCGAGTAAGGGTTGATTGATGCCATTACCGTAGTAGTAGTTGTTACCTTGCTCATCACTGATAGTAATGATGGCATCCTCACCACCTGTGGATTTATTATTCTTCATCTCCTTCAAGGCCCTTTGTTGACACGCATAACCCGCTAACGAGCCAAGGGCTGCAAAGGCAGACTCGACATGGACACCTTTGTCATCACTCATGGTAGACAAAATACGTTCTACGATAGCACCAGCGGCTATCTTTGCTGCAATGTACGGATCAGAAACTTGTTTCTCTTGAATTTGACGTTGTAGTGCGATTAATGCTGGGTCTTGAGGTTGTGACATGGTTATGTTCCTATTGGATAATGTAAATGGTTATTATATTCTACTTTTATCGATTGACTTACTCTGAAGTCTTGTCTAACTTTATTGTTTCAACTTAGTTTGTCCGCACCCCATGTCCATAACGTGCCATCGTCCTTGACCCCTGCACTCCATGAGCTGGTCATCGCAAGACGCTTAGGTTCGATGTTGATCTCAAGTGGGGTTTCTAATGGCTCATCTGACATATTTGCCACAGGATATTTGTCTTCGGTGAGGGTTTGAAGGTATTCGATAGGGGTTTTATCGCAGGCGGATAACATAGACATCATGAGTATGTTTGCTGAACTCGTGGTTGGTTTTATCTTTAGGAAACTATTTATTTTTCGCATGAGTGGTAGTATTTCAGAGATAATCAGCAACCAATACTAACAATTGTTTACATAAGTGTGTAGTTTTTTTATTGTATTTTTATGCCAAATATCAACATCTTGAATCTAATGTGGCTTCATAAGATAGATGCTCTCAATTATTGATAAAAGGACTAGAAAAGATAAAGGTTAAGAAGATGGACACAGAGAAGTGGAAGTACATACTGGAGCGTGGATTGTAATCTTGATATATTGAATTCTTGGCCGCTATGAGAAGTAGCGTTATAGAAGCGCATATTGAACCATGTGAGGCTATATGATTTATGAAAGATAAACAGAACAACTTGGTAGAGATATAGAAGATACCGCTGTATGTTTCTAACGGTATCTAAGATTTAACTTTGAACTTCCCCTTCTGTCAGTGCCATCAGATGCTTCTCTTGCAAAACTTGAGCAGGATCTCGCAATTGTTCAAGCTCAGCATCCAATCTGGTTAACTTGGTTTTTAGCGGCGTTACATAAATATGAATTAGACATAATATACGACTAGCAAAAAATACTTTTGCCTTAAAATAAGATAGTTGACCGTTATAAATGGCTAAAAACCAATTATCGCCTAAGATATTATGGGCAGAGTAGCAGTCAAAAACACGGCCAAATGGCAGTGCCTAATTACGAGTTAAATATTAATTTACATTAGGGTCTGTTGAAGTCAGTTGGTTAGAGCGCTACCTTGACATGGTAGAGGATGTCAGCAGTTCGAGTCTGCTTATGCCTACCAAATTTAGAAAGCCCCGATCTCACGATTGGGGCTTTTTTTGTCTGAAAAATATGGGCTATAGCGGGAAAGGAAACTATACGTCGATTCAAATCTCCTCTTTTGGCACTTTCAGCAAACGTCATCAAAAAACGTGTGTGCCCAAATTGTGCCTAAGTTGCGCCTGCTCTCTATTTTGCCTTTCTTTCAAAGTAGCACTTTCGACCTCTACCCTAAATTATTTAAAACACTCTCAAGTGGCACAATAGGCGATTCATACGACAATGCCTTGGCTGAAACCGTCAACGGGCTATATAAGTCTGAGGTGATTAAGTACCTAAAAGAACAGTAACATGCGGTGAACGATGTTGAACTGGCAGCCCTTGAATGGGTAGTACTTCGAGCACAGCTCTCATCTTGCAAAGCTAAATCGATAACTAATCTATTTTTAACGCTTCTCAGGTTTAATAAAGCTCGACTGCATAGTGCAATTGGTCATGTCTCACCTTTTGAGTTTGAAAAGCGGTATTATGATAATTTAACCCTGTCAGGCATTGCTGATTGACTTAAGTAAACCAGTCTCTAATATAGTCCGCCAGATCACTACCCTTAGGGAGTTCGAACATGATCCTGAAACTTAACGTCAAACTCCATTATCGACTCTCCGCGCCAATGGACCTTTTACTTCAGATCGAAGCCGCCGATCTTGTGGATCAGCGGGTGCGTTCGACCGAGATTTGGACATCAGACGTTGCGCATTTTTCACGGGTCGCCGCCGATGATGGCATAGGAGAGCGGATTTGGATCCGCGCCGAAGGGGATTTTAGCTGCACTTACATCGCAGAAATTGCCGTTGACCGTCCTATCTTGGACATATCGGCACTGCCCCAAACGCCACTACACCTTTTGCCCGGAGAGACGATCAAACATTTGATGCCATCTCGCTATTGCCCGTCAGACGAGTTCCAAGCCTTCGTGGACGCCGAGTTTGGCGATCTCGCCGGCGGCGCACGGATTGCCGCGATGCGTGATTGGATCGAGTCGGCGTTTAGCTATGTGCCCGGATCGAGCCACGCACAAACCACCGCGCTCGACAGCTTTGTTCAACGTCAGGGCGTCTGCCGCGACTTCGCGCATGTTCTCGTGACACTAGCGCGTGCGTCGTCGATACCCGCTAGGTTCGCGAGTGTTTATGCGCCCGATGTGACGCCACAGGACTTCCATGCCGTGGCCGAAGTCTATCTCGGGGGAAGCTGGCACCTCATTGATCCGACCGGCATGGCAGATGCCGACACGATGGCACGCATCGGTGTTGGATCTGACGCTTCCAGCGTCGCGTTCTTAACCTCGTTCGGATCCATGGAGTTTGTCAACCAATCGGTATCCGTAACCAGACAAGCTTAGAATCCTGACCCTAGGCATGCGGACCTGCGTTTAAGACAATGACCGCCGCCATAACAGAAGGGAGGCGGCAGTGGTCTTGCTCAATCGGTTTCGCGCTCTTTGCCCTGCGGATCAAGGACACGGTAGGCATGCCATATTGCGTGTCCAAGAATAAGCAAGACCAAGATCTACTACAAACGAGTAACGGCGTCGGTGTTATTGTCTTAAGACAGATACTGTCCCTCATGCACGATAAAAACTTTACTAAAGCGTCTCAGGCTGCTGCCTTTTTAGGACTGATCCCTATTCAATCTCTAAACCCATTTTCAAAGTGGTATATTCGTTCAATGATTTATCAGTATATGTTCGATGCACTATACAGGCATCAAACTGCTATTGTTAGATATGAACTTAATGACTATAAAATCGACAGCATGGGTCATTATAATCGAGCTGTCTGATTAAAACCTCCCATGTTATTTTCTACAATTTCTTCAGAATAGCTCAATTGACATTGTAGTTTAGCGAACTGGATTGCACTCAAAAAAGATCACATAAAAGTAGGCAACGTCGTTTTATGGATCACTTGTCTAACTGATAAGTGGGTATGTATGTCTTTAACGCTAGTAAGCTTATGTAGCTTACGAGTAAATTCTTCATAACCGTTGAGATCTGGGCTTACCACCTCTAATAAGTAATCGTAAGAGCCCGAAACAACATGTCCATTAATCACCTCATCCATCTCAGATAACGCTTTTTCAAAGGCTATAATTGATTCTTCTTGATGGTTGCTCAGACTAACTTCTACAAAAAAGCTCATCGTAATACCAACTTTAGCTTTGTTTACGTTCGCCTGATAGCCCTCTATATAAAACTCATCTTCTAAACGTTTCAAGCGCCTGGCACAAGGTGAGGGTGACAACCCTATTCGCTCGGCTAATTCAGCCGTTGATAAGCGTCCTTCTTTTTGAAGCACTTCCAGAATATGACGATCAATTTTATCCATAAATTACCTCTCTAGTGCTTTCAGCTAAAATTTCACAGTTATTTAGCATTATCCATCAAACAACTGTGAAATTGCAATCAATAAACAGAGATAAAGGCGTGGCTTTTGATTGATAATTGATTTTTAAATATAAGCATAAGTAATCAATATGAATACAGTATTTCAGTCCTCACCACGTAAAAAACCCTTATTCATAATGTCGCCGCTAATGAAAGGCTATGTGGCTATGATTATTGTGTTATTTATATGGTCAGGCTTTGCATTAACTGTTCGAGCTGTTGGTGCGTCGTCGTTAAGCATTGCTGATGTCATGTTAATTAGATTTAGCGTGCCCCTACTTCTATTGACGCCATGGGTATTGTCCAGTTTGAAGGAAATCAAAAATATTAGATGGTCTGATATCACGTTTATTATGCTTGGCGGTGTTCCTTTTCTCTTGCTAGCCACTTTTGGCGCGAGCACTGCTCCCGCAGCTTACGTTGGCACTATTTTGACAGGGACGCCAGTATTCTTTGCCGCACTCTTGTCCTTTATTTTTTATCGCCAACGAATCTCGCTGAGTAAATTTTTGGCATTTCTTCTTATTCTCTTTGGCATAGCCACTATGATTGTCGGGAATGCAAGGTCAATACCTGACAGTCTTCTATATGGCGCAGCCTTTTTACTGATAGCGAGTCTGGTTTGGGCGGGTTACACCTTAGGCTTAAAAAATACGAAATTGAGTCCAATAGCTGTTGCTATCGTACTTTCTTATATGTCATTCTTTGTGACATTGGTGATGGTACTATCTGGTATTTTGAAGACAAATCTAGGGGTGATTTCTTTTGACGACGCCCTACCTTTTATCTTAGTACAAGGTGTTGGCGTTGGTGTTATCTCAACCATTGGATTTTCTTATGCGGTCAATAAACTTGGTTCTATTCGCTCTTTGTTACTTGGCTCCCTGTCTCCCGGATTAACCGCATTACTCGCAGCGTTGATACTTCATGAAGCCTTATCAATTGCAATGATATGCGGCATAGCGCTAAGCACAATTGGCGTCATTTTGTCTAATCGGGCAAAATAAATGAGGACATGTCCTCATTTTAAAAATGAAGATAAAAAAGAAATAAACTACCGTCAAACACTGTTTGGCAGAATTTATCACCTCTATAGTTATACTTCCATGAAGTGTCAATTCAATCTTTTCCCTGTACTCCATTTTGTCGATAAGCAGTATATGTATTGTCTGTACCAGATATTAATCTTTCTACCTTACTTGCAAACATGCGAGCAGATGTAGCTCCGCGACTAAAACCAACTACATCTCAGTACACTGTTATCGGCTTCTTATTACCCTTATATTGTTTATCTACTTTAGCTAAATATTGTTCCAAGTAACCAATCATAGTATTTACTCGTCTAACTATGGATAGTCCAAACCCACCATCCGTTTAATCACCTTTTTCTCCAGTATACGGATCTGTCGTAGCGTTACCTGAAATATAGAATGCATTATTTTCAGCAAATTTGCCAAATGCTTTATTCTGTTTAGTTATTTTTTTAACATCGACTTTTCCAGTTTTCTTATTAATGTCAAACATGCGTGGCTCATTCACATCAGCTTGATAAGCATCTCTAAACTTCACTACATTACTCTACTTAGTTGTTGGAGAGGATAAATACCTTATGTATTCATCTGTAGTTACTGTGAAATCAGGGTTAAAGGTAATGTTGTAATGTACAAATGAACTTCTTGCATAGTTGTAAGGGCTCAAGTTGTCATATTTTTGCATGACTTTGCGAGGATGGAAGGTATAGGTGTGCCAATCGATAGCTTCTTTAGAAGCTATTTTGGCCTCATTTACAGCTTTATACTTTGGTATGTTAAATCAGTTCTCATAAAAGTCGGCTTTAGCTTTTTCAAAAACGGCCTTAGACTCATAGTTTTCTTCTAGAAGAGGTTCATCGACAAATGCTTCTCTCGGTATAGGCGGAAATTTATGATACTCTTCATTTTCTGATAGCCATATTCCGTATCGAAATACTATCTTTTCAGGTAATGGTATTTCTTGGCTCAATGCACAGTGACTGACATCAAACTTACCATCAGGTGTATTACTACAAACTACGGGAGTTGTCGCTTCAACGATCATCTGAGGCACATTATTGTAGTTATTCTCTTTATCCTCTGGAAACCATTCTGCTGAACCGCCCCGGGATTGTCGGAGACTTAATATTCTGAGAGAATACGACAATGAAAAGACAAACCTACACTCCTGAG
>NZ_JBEOOU010000012.1:0-98922 GCF_040309405.1 Psychrobacter sp. W2-37-MNA-CIBAN-0211 | reverse complement strand
GTGATAAAAATGAGATAAATTGCCGTCAAACAAGAAAAATAGCGCAGATAATATCGGGATATTAACCAGTTATTTGATGATGTTTGGCAAGATTTAGCCATTTTTAGCCCATTTAGATGACTATCGATTGAATTGAAGAAAAGCCCTAATACTGCTTGCTCTTAGCGCCTCCACACCATTGCAATGTTAAAGGTCATCTATTCTATGCTTATTAAATCCCATTTCTCCAAGTCTGAGTCTACTAACGTATTGGTTAGCAGTAGCCGTCGTGTCTTCTATACTTTCATTATTGGCAGTACCATGATGTTGGGCTTGTCAGGCTGCGGGCAAAAAGGCGATTTGTATTTAGTAGACTCCAGTAGCCAGACCGTGCAAGAGAGTACCGATAAAATCGACAGTACCAGCAATCCACAAGACGCTGCCTTCGCTAGTGTCGATGATGATGACTATCAAAAAACGCGCTACCTAGAGCAGCAGCAAGTATTGCCTGAACCGAGTACCGATATTAACGATTATTAATTTTATAGAAAAATTGTTTGTCAAAGAGCCGTTCTTGCTCGCCGCAACCGACAACCTTTACCCTTGATAACCTGATGAAATTAGAGATGTGCATATGAGTCATTCTGAGCAACACGCAGGCGTAACCGATGTTACTATTGGTGAGTCAGTCACCACCCAGACTGAGCAAGGGTTATATATCGACCCTAACGCTTTAACTGCCCACTTACCAGCACTACACTATCGCGACGACGCTTTATATATGGAGCAAGTTAGTGTCGCAGCGTTGGCCAAGCATTATGGTACGCCTTGTTATGTCTACTCAAAACAGGCAATATTAGATGTCTATGAAGCCTATACGGATAGCTTTTCCAGTCTAAAGCATCAAGTTTGTTATGCGGTTAAAGCCAACTCTAATCTGGCCGTGCTCGGTATCCTAGCGCAAGCGGGTGCAGGGTTTGATATTGTCTCGCGTGGTGAGTTGATGCGAGTGTTGGCAGCAGGTGGCGAAGCTGCACGCGTGGTATTCTCTGGCGTGGGCAAAACTCGCGGTGATATCGAATATGCACTGACCCAAGGTATTGGCTGCTTTAATGTCGAGTCTATTAGTGAGTTGACATTAATCAATGACGTCGCACAGCAGTTGGATAAACCTGCGCCAATCTCACTGCGCGTCAATCCAGATGTCGATGCCAACACCCATCCGTATATCTCAACTGGATTAAAAGACAACAAATTCGGCATCGCCCATGAAGATGCGGCTGCTGTCTACCAACAAGCGGCAGAACTGTCGCATATCGATATCGTCGGGATTGATTGTCATATTGGCTCGCAGTTGACTGAGGTTGAGCCATTTGTTGCCGCGCTCGATAAAATCATTGAACTGGTGCATAGCCTGCGCGACAAAGGTATTGAGCTACGCCATATCGATTTGGGCGGTGGTCTGGGTGTGCGTTATATTGATGAAACGCCCGTGTCTATCGATGAGTTTGCCGAGGCGTTATTGCCTAAATTAAGCGCGCTTGGCCTGACTGTATTCTTTGAGCCGGGTCGTAGTATTGTGGCCAATGCCGGTATCTTATTGACCACAGTTGACGTATTAAAGCCAACCGAGCATAAGAATTTTGCCATTGTTGATGCCGCGATGAACGATTTGATTCGTCCAGCTTTATACCAAGCTGAAATGGCAGTGATTCCTGAAATGTTACCACAGAATGGTCTAGACACTGACGGTACACAGCCATGGGATATCGTGGGTGCTATCTGTGAGACAGGGGATTTTTTAGCAAAAGACCGTTTGTTGTCGCTCGCTACAGGTGACGTTTTAGCGATAACGGGCGCTGGTGCTTATGGCTTTACCATGAGTAGCAACTATAATTCGCGTCCGCGTGCTAGTGAGGTCATGGTAGCCGATGATCGACATCAGCTGATTCGCAAACGCGAAACCATTGAAGCGTTATATGCAGATGAAACGCTGTGGCAAGCCGAGTAACATTATTAGGTCTGCCATGACATTTGAATATAAAAAAACCCACTATCGTATTAATAGTGGGTTTTTTTATGGCAGAGCTTTATCAAGATATTGGTTTTAAAGGATAAATATAACTTAGTATTTGATAGCGGTGATAATTATGATTGTATCTGACAGCGTGCTAATATAACACATACATAAAAATAGGATAGGACTCAAGGATATGCTCATAGAATTTACAAAAATGCATGGTCTGGGCAATGATTTTATGGTCATCGATTTGGTGACCCAGCGCTTAGAATTAACCAAGGATTTGGTGCAGTTGTTGGGTGATCGTCATTTGGGCATTGGCTTCGATCAATTGCTCGTGGTTGAACCGCCCATGCGCCCTGATGTCGATTTTGGCTATCGTATTTTTAATACTGATGGCACCGAGGTCGAGCAGTGTGGCAATGGTGCACGTTGTTTTGCACGTTTTGTGCAAGCACGTAAACTGTCATTTAAGCAGCGTCTGCGTGTTGAGACAGCGAGCGGTATTATTTCTTTGACTACTGACCGTTATGGTTGGGTAGAAGTTGATATGGGCAAGCCGAAATTTGAGCCAAACGAGATTCCATTTACCCCGAGAGCCACCACCAAGATCCAAAACGCTTACCACCTAGACGTTAATGGGACGCCTGTGCAGCTTTATGTTGCCAATATGGGCAACCCGCATGCCGTTATAAAAGTCGACAACGTACTCGATGCCGATGTTGAAACCTTGGGCAAAGCCATTGAGTCACATCCGGCATTCTCCGACCGTGTCAATGTCGGCTTCATGCAAGTGATGAACCAGCGTCATATTCGTCTACGTGTCTATGAACGCGGTGTCGGTGAGACCCAAGCTTGTGGTACTGGCGCGTGTGCGGCAGTGGCAGTCGGTATCCGTGAAGGCTGGCTCGATGAAGGCGAAGATGTGCGCGCACAGCTCTATGGCGGTAGCATGATTATCAAATGGCAGCCGGGTTATTCGGTCATGATGACGGGGCCAACGGCATTTGTTTATGAGGGCGTATTTAGCCCAGATGGTCTGATGGCGCAAGCGGGCATCAAGCCCAGTGCTGATAGCTGATAGACAATGACGACAGCGCCTACAGTAGATTCTAAGTCAAAAGCGTGGCTATCCGCTGAGCTGGCAGCCACTATAGAGTCAGATGCCGCGCTACGAGAGCTATTAGCGCCAGTACATCGTTGGCTAAACACTTTGTCAGTGCGCAATCATTCACCTCATACATTGACCGCTTATTTTGCGGGACTGAACCAACTGGCGTTATTTTTACGCGGCAAGCGCTTGACGTGGACGCGCTGTGATAAGCGCCAACTTGCCCAGCATATCAGCCAACGACTCGATGAAGATAAGCTCGCGCTTGCTAGTGTCCAACAAGAGCTGTCCGCCATCCGCCATTTTTATGGGTGGTTGATCGAGGAGGATTTGGCACGTATCAATCCAACGACCGGCTATCAGCTTAAGCGCAGCCCTCGACCACTACCGTCGATCGCTGACGTGGATTTACTGACGCAACTACTGGATCAAGAAATCCCTGATACGCCGGAGCAAGCGCGCTTATGGTTGCGTGATAAAGCGATGTTTGAACTACTTTATAGCAGTGGTCTGCGTGTCGGCGAGTTGGTCGCCCTAGATATGGCAGATGTGGATTTGTCTGATTTGCGGGTACGAGTGACAGGTAAAGGCAATAAGACGCGCCTAGTACCATTGGGCATTAAAGCAGCAGAAGCGATTACGCGCTATCTACCGCATCGTAACCTGTGGGTAGAGCAGATGGATACCGCATTATTTATCAGTGAAAAATTGGGCACACGCTTGTCAACACGAGCAGTGCAACAACGTCTAAAAGTCGCGTCAACGCGGGCAGGCATTGCGCAAAATATGTATCCGCATCTATTACGCCATTGCTTTGCCTCGCACATGCTGTCGGGCAGTGGCGACTTGCGTGCGGTACAAGAGATGCTTGGGCATAGCGACATTAGCACCACACAAATCTATACCCATGTGGATTTTGCTAAGCTTACGCAAGTCTATGATCGCGCCCATCCGCGCGCGACTCATGCGCAGAATAATAAAGACTCAACGTAAAGTTTAAAGACTGACATTCAAACTCTAAAGCCGCTTATGTAAACAAACCAGCGCTACCCTTAAGCCAAACGATGGCAGTCAAAGATAGGCATCTTTTGCCGACCTTGCGCTTGGGCAGACTTATCAAAAGTTGCCAAGACAATTTCATAATTTTGCTGTTCTTGAACAACAGCTTCTTTGCCCAGAGCCTGCTTACTCAGTGCACTATCATCATAGCTATTTATAATAGTGCCGTCATAATTGGTGATGGCGGTATGTCCCCACGTCTGCCGCGTACTCCCATTTTTATAGAGATGGTCACCGCCTTGTGCCGCGCCAATCACCATACATTGACTGTCTAGCGCACGCGCACGCAGCAACAGCGACCAATGTGCTTGCCCCGTCAAATAAGTAAAGGCTGACGGCGCGCTCAATATGTCAGCACCCGCTTGCCGCAAACGCTGCGCCAAGGCGGGGAAACGCAAATCAAAGCAAACTATCATTCCCAATTGATACACGGCATCATTTACCTCAATCGGTGCGATGACAGTCTGTGTGCCCGGCTCAAACGTGGCGGCTTCATTATAGTTGCCTTGCTTATCCGCCACCGTCGCTGTGAATAAATGAATTTTGTCGTAGCGTGCTACCCGTTTGCCATCAGGGGCAAACAGCTGACTGACTTGACGCAATCTACCATCAGGTACGACCATACCATCTGGGCGATAAACACAGGGCAGAGAGCCGACCAGCAGATAAATACCGTAGGTACGAGCGTAATCTGCCAACGTCGCTGATAGTGCATCAAATTGCTCAGCAGTGGCAAACTGCTCACCCATGCTGCAGCAGTTTTCTGGTAGCACAACCAGCTGAGCACCTTGGGCACGGGCATCAATGATGGCGGCTTTTATATCAGCTAAGTTGTTATCCGTGTTTTGCTGACTGTTCATTTGGATCGCAGCAATGGTGAATTGCGTATTATTTATGGGATTATTCATAGTTTGCTCCTCAGTTATTCTTGAGCTGACAAGGCGCTTACTTCATCTTTCTTATCATAATAAGCTTGTCATTATTAATAGGTTATATGTGCTGAAATTTTGATTCATTCAGGCAGTAAAATCTGTATCTCGATGTTTTTATAAGAAAGGTATTAAAAGCTCGTGCGCATAGGGTATAAATTATCATAGCAAAATTGTGGCAAAAAATGCTATCGTCATGACCTGATAATATGAACTCACGACCTTAATCAGCATAACATATAGTTGGTTCAACATAATTTAGATACAAAGCAGGCGATTGGAAGTGCTACAAACAGTAGGCTAAGCAAGCCAAACGCTGTATCTGATTTATACAGGATTAACTATAGACTATATCACCACGATTGGAGTGTAATAAGCTACCTATGAGTATGTCGTTCGGATTGGCGACCACGCTAAGTACATCACAAAAGCTCACCCCGCAAATGCAGCAAGCCATTAAATTGTTGCAGCTCTCTAGTCTTGAGCTCGCACAAGAGGTTCAGGCCAAGCTGGATAGTAATCCGCTGCTTGAACGTATCGAGGATGAGGAAGACGAATACGAATACGAGAGCAATAACGATACGATGGTGGATGACTTTAGCGAGCCATTAACCCTCGATACTTGGAACCAATCTGCTGGCGCTGATTCATTTACCGCGTCATCTACTACTTCCAGCTATGACGATGATAGTACGGGCGATTATAGTGATGGTTCAGCGGATAGCTTTGATAAACTACAGCAGTCAGGTATCGATGAGGGTGCGACAGATTATCAAGCGTTGGACAGTGATGACGATAGTCGCTTTGATACTGACCGTTTTGATGCCAGTTATTTTAGTGCTGGCAGTGCTTCTAGTGCTTTAGCAAAATCAGATTATGATGAGTTTGATCGCTATCAAGGCGCTACTTGCGCCACGATACAGGATCATGTGCGTTGGCAGCTTAACTTTAAGCATCTCTCAGAGACGGACATGCTGATTGCAGAATATCTGATGGACTCGATGGATGATATGGGCTTTGTGCGCCTTGATATTGATGAGCTATTACAAAGCTTTGAGACCATGGCAAGCTTTTATCAATGGGAGGAGCGCGTTGAGCATGATGAGGTCATGGCGGTGCTGCGCGTTATTCAATCGTGCGATCCATTGGGCGTCGGTGCGCGCAATTTAAGTGAGTGTCTAGCGATTCAGCTGGTCAAGCTCGATGCTGATACTGACTATCTCAAAGAGGCGCAAGCGCTATTGTCCGCCAGTGAGCATTTAGTCAGTAATAATATCAAAGCGCTGACTGAACGGACAGGGTTGGCACCTGAGCAGATTACCCCTGCGCTTAATTTACTGCGCGGCTTAAACCCTTCGCCAGGTTTGCTGTTTCAAAGCAATCAGCCAGATTACGCTCAACCGCCTGCCAGTTATGACATCCCTGATGTGCTGGTTACGCCTATCCGTCGCCACAATACTCAGAACACCAATAATAGCAACAGAGCCAATGCTACTGCACAAATAGATGGCTGGCAGGTACGACTGAACCCTGAGACATTACCAAAACTACGGGTCAATCAAGAATATGCCAATTTGGTCAAACGTGGCGATGACAGCCCTGACAATCAATATTTGCGTGAAAATCTCACCGATGCGCGTCTATTCATTCGTAGTATCGAAGAGCGCAATCAAAACCTGTTAAAGGTAGCGACCAGTATCGTGCGCTATCAGCAAGAGTTTTTGCAGCACGGCGCGACTGCCATGCAACCGCTTATCCTAAAAGTCATCGCTGAAGAGGTTGATTTACACGAATCGACCATCTCGCGTTTGACCACTAGCAAAAGCATTTTGACACCGCAAGGCTTGTTTTCACTCAAGCATTTCTTCTCATCGCATGTCAGTAGTAGCGATGGCGACATCTCCTCGACGGCTATCAGCGCGATGATTAAGAAGCTGATAGCGGATGAAGACCCCAAAAAACCGCTGTCTGACAATCGCATAAAAGATCAGCTGCTTTCTGAAGGTATCGATATTGCTCGCCGAACAGTGGCTAAATATCGTGAAGCGATGAATATTGGCTCATCTGCCCAGCGCAAACAAAAATATTAATTGTCATAATTCAATGACTTATCCTCAAAGTCAGGAAAATTTGAATATACCTTATTATAAATATAAAAAATAAAATTTTTTGATTATATAGAAACCTGCAAGAAACAACAGTTTTTATTACATTTAATTACAATTTACTGTCTTGCTACTATCAGGTTTTCATGACAAATTAGAGTCATACCAAGGACAAAAACGACGCAATTTTTTTTTGGTAAAAAAATGGCGATACTAAATTGGCAATACAAGGATATGTCAACTTTTATCAAAAATTTTGTAGCGGTCGTTGGTAAGGCAAGATGAAAAAGGTAGGAATGCCACCTCATCTGTTGATTGTAAGTCATAAATAAAAGGACAATAATATGAATGTTTCTATCAGTGGTCACCATATCAGTGTTACCGATGCAATGGACAAAGCGGTTCGCGAAAAACTTGAAAAAGTAGAGCGTCACTTCGATCAGATACAAAGTATTAAAGTGATCTTATCGTTAGACAATAGCGGCGCAAGTGATGGTGGTAAAAAGAGCCATAAAGCCGAAGCGATTATGCGAGTCTCAGGTCAAGAAATGTTTGTCCAAGCGCTTGAGGATGATATGTATAAAGCCATTAATGAGATGGCAGACAAGCTTGATAGACAAGTACGTAAGTATAAAACCCGTCAGGAGCGTAAAAAGACTCAGGGTGCAGGGCGTGATGGACGCTATGAAGATCTCAGCACCGCTGATGTAGTGCCAGCCGTTTAGTTTTATTATGATTGATGCTCAATATATAGGGGCTAATAAACCCATAAATAGTATAGTCATTCCACTATAAAAGTATTACAGCGTTAACCTCGCTTGAAGTATCACATATACATCTACACTCGGTTGCCTTGTACTACTTTTAAATTGAATCGACTATATGAATAAATAATATAAATAGCCCATTGATTGAGTAACGACGTAATAAGCAATAAAAAAGACCTCAAACGTATCTAACGTTGAGGTCTTTTTATTGCTTATCATCCCGTCATCATTTAACGAAAGAGAGGATGTTATTAGTAAGTTTTTGCTTGTTGTAGCTACTGATATTGCTCAATTATTATTTTGGAGGTCGCTATCCAATGAACAACTAGCCGCCACCAACTGCTTGTACCACCTCAATATTCATCCCCTCAGTGATACGTAGCTGACCAAGTTCGCTCTTTGGGATCAGATCACCATCGACTTCGACCGCATAGCGACCTTCGCTAAGTCCTAGCTCATTGATAACCAATTGCACGGTCTGATGGGTGGTCTGTAGATGTTTACCATTAACGCTAATGGTACTCATAAAATGTACTCCTTAATTGTTAAAATTCCTTTTTTTGCCATATCGTTCAGTTACATCATTACTATCTATCTTTTTCGCAGCTGTTAATCACTTTACTGTAGTCAGTGAAAAATAATATCGATACATCACGCACTGCTAATATCAATTTTTCTTGCTTGCTGTGCCTGCGCAGACAGAGGCTACAAAAAATTGATATCAGCAATACCGTCGCGTTTTTAGGATATTTTGACTATATTTAGCTGGCTACCTTGCTCAAGCGGAACGCTGAGACAGCAAGCCACAGCCAACCTACAATCATCAAAACACCTCCAATAGGTGTGATTGCGCCAAACCAACGTGGTGCGCCCAATGTCATCGCATATAGGCTACCAGCGAATATAATAACGCCAACTTGTAGCAACCATGCACTCGTCTGAGTCGTATAATTTAGACGGACAAGTATGCCAACCAGCAATAAACCGAGGGCATGGATAAACCAATAGAGTGTTGCTGTATGCCACCACTCAAGCTGCTGAGTGCTGACCATACCTTTGAGACCATGTGCCCCAAACGCGCCTAAGCCAACAGCAATGGCCATATTGATCGCTGCAATACCTATCCAATTTACCATGCGAAAACTCGTATTATCATTCAAGCCTGTCAATAGCGCGGCGGTAATAGCGCATAAGGGATGATTTACTGAATGTCATTGGGTAAAATGACACTATCGATAGTCATTGCCTCACGGATTTTATCCATAGCGTTCTTTTCGATTTGGCGTACGCGCTCAGCCGAGATAGAGTAAACCGCTGCCAATTCGTGCAAGGTTGATTTTTGCTCAGACAGCCAGCGCTGCTCAACGATATCGCGTGAACGATCATCGAGGGTATCCATCGCTGCAATCAATGCCGATGAATTATTTTCTTCCCAATCTGACTCTTCCACCATCTCAGCAGGATCAATACCATCTTCTAAAAACAGCTGCGGCGCATAACGACCATCGTCATCATCGCTAGATTGCGCTTCAAATGAGGCATCATAAGAGGTGAGACGCGATTCCATCTCAAGCACTTGCTTACGAGTGACATTTAAGTCATTGGCAATGGCATCTGCTTCTTCTAACGTTAGCTGATTATTGGTCTTTTTGAGACTGCGTAGGTTAAAGAACAACTTACGATGCGCCTTGGTGGTCGCGACTTTGACAATGCGCCAGTTACGAATCACAAATTCGTGAATTTCCGCTTTAATCCAATGCACCGCAAAAGAGACCAAACGCACGCCTTTATTCGGATCAAAACGCTTGACGGCTTTCATTAACCCCAAGTTGCCTTCTTGGATGAGATCCGCTTGTGGTAAACCGTAGCCTGAGTAACTGCGTGCGATATGAATCACAAAGCGCAAATGCGACATAACGAGCAAGCGCGCGGCTTCCACGTCGCCTTCATCGTAATAGCGATGGGCAAGCTCTTGCTCTTGCGTCGGGGTTAAAATAGGGATTTGATGCACAGTATTGATATACGCGCCCAGATTGACCCCAGGCGCTGACAAATGCGTTGGCATCGCTGGGACTAAGTCACGAGTGCTCGTATCTTCAAATGCACTCGCATCATAAGGTGGACGCGCAGCAGCAGCTTTTAGGGCTGCATCGCGCGCTTCGTTTTTTTCAGGCGCTGCGCCATCTTTTTTACGTGTTTTCGCAGCATCATTAGCGGTAGTAGCCATATTCTTGACCTTGGTTAAATAGATAAACAAACAGTCAGATAAAAATCTTTATTGTTGTAATTGTAAAGGATAGCGACGCTTAGTTGCTATCAGTTTTAGTAATGATGAAGTGATATATTGTATCGAAACGCTGTGATGTAGCGCCATCAACCAGTACTTTGTCGGTCATTTCGCTCATCGTTAATCCCAAGCTAGACGTCATTTTAGCTTGTTGGCTTTGCTGACAAAAAGCGGTGATATCCGCTTTCGAGTTAGGGTCGGTTGCCACCACATATAACGACTCGCCAGCTGCTACATCGCGTAGTGCCACTTTGGTTTTTAACAGTGGCATCGGGCAGGCAAGTCCACGCCCGTCTACCCAACTTTTTATGTTAAGAATCGGTTGAGCAGAGCCTGTCGTAGCGTCCAACTCAATATTACCCGTATAACCAGTAGGCAATAAGTCTAACAAATCTTTAATAACATACTGCTGCGTATCAGGCAAACTTGCTGACAAACAAACAGAGTAAGACCCTTGTGCGGTAATTAACTGACTGTCAGCAGACATAAAAAACCTTGAGATATTAAAACTTGAGTTGGTAGCCGTAGAGAATTTAATCGACCATATTTATTAATATTAACTTATCAATATGTTTGGTCTATTAAGTAAACGGCACTAATGTAGACATTTTGCCACCATTCGTTATTATAGCAAATTGCCGCGATGCAGTTGCAGTTGAATATAGTCATCGTAATGTTTGGCTCACTAGAATGACTACTCAAGGCTGACGGCTAAAAATGCTATCAATGATCAAACCAAAAATTGACCATCAATAATTACATTGTCATGTTGCACAATAGTGACGCACAGCCGAGTTATTGGTAGCTAAATACAGACTAGAATTGACCTTGTATAAACAAGCTCGTATAGTCAAAATTACGTTATTATCAAACGGGTAAGATGCGCATCTGTATCATTCTAATAAACAGTCACTGCTTGGTATAGTCAATCCTCTATAAATTGGATACGGTGTCAAGCTTGCTTAGTCTACTACTTGTAGTACTTTCACTCGCCTTCCTTGTATCCAAATTATACTGAACCGACTATACACAAGGCAGCAATATATTGAATGAGTGCGCCATCGTTAAGGATATACAGAAAATGATATTGTTTGTATCCAAACAAAAAACAGGTCGTTTGCTTATGCCTCATGCAATCAAACTAGGGCTATCGGCTGTATTATTGGCTCTGACAACTGGCGCCAATAGTAGCGAAAATTCTGCTGCGCCATTTGCCTATAACTCATGGCAAACACCAGCGGCAGAAGCGCTCGATTTACCCAACTTACGCGGGCAAGGACTGAGCTTCGCGGAACAGTATCAAAATAAGCTGCTTGGTGAGTGGTCATTACAACGTATCAATGGTCGCGCAAAAATGGAGCATGATCCTTGGGTGCAAGAAACGGTTAAAGAAATGACGTGGCGGCTCAATGCACAAGCGCGTGAGCAAGCGCCCTTGGGCTTGGTGATCATCGACAATCCCAGTATTAATGCTTTTGCAGTGCCAGGCGGCGTCATTGGCATCAATACAGGGACGATACTGGCTGCGAGTAGTATGGATGAATTGGCTAGTGTCGTCGCTCATGAAGTGGCGCACATTAGCCAACGCCATTATGAGAGTGGCGTTGATGAACGTAAGAAAGCCTTGCTGATGCAAATAGGCGGTATGCTGGCCGCGATTGCCGCATCAGCGGTCGACGGTGATGCTACAGCAGCAGTACTGATGGGCAGCCAAACAGCACTAATGAATAGCAGCATGGCTTTTAGTCGCAACAACGAACGCGAGGCCGATCGGGTAGGAATGCAAATTATGACCCAAGCTGGGTATGACCCACGCGCGATGCCTAGATTCTTTGCCACGATGAATCAAAAAAGCCAACTTAATCAGACAGCCAATCTGTTTTTGCCCAGTTTTGTACGTTCGCATCCCTTAAGCAATGAACGTTTGAGCGAATCACAGAGCCGCGCCCAGCAGTATCCCGCCATGTCATTAAGCCAGCAGCAGCGTCATCAAGTGCAGTTTGATTTGCTTTATTGGCGCGTCCAAAGTACAGGTAAGCATGCATCTGAGACCACACTGACAGCGGCTGCCAAAAACAGCTTAGGGGCCAAATTGGCGTTGATGACTTGGTATAGCGAGCAACAACGCTTTACTGATGCCAATGACATATTGGCGGAACTTGTCGTGTTACCAGCGGCGCAGCGCCAAGCGTTAGAGCCATTGTTGTCAATTACGCATAGCCAAATGCTGAGCGAACAAGGCGAATGGCAGCAAGCCGCCGAAGTATTAGAGCGTCAGCAGCGTGTTTACCCTGAGCGCCGTGATTTGCGCTTGTATTTAGCCGAAGCGTTGACGAACAGCAATCAGCCGACCAAAGCACAAGCCTTGTTAAAACCTTTGACCCAGCAGCAACCAAGCGATCGTTATGCATGGCAAAGCTTACAACTTGCCAATGAGAAAATTGCCAAAACGACTGACTCCCCGCAGCTAGCCAACATCGCGACAATCAACGCATTGCGCTATCGCAGCCATGATCAGCTATGGAATGGGCGCTATGAAAGTGCGCTTACTTCCTTAACGCAGGCCAAACGATTGGCTGAAAGCATGCAAACGACCGCGCAAGCAAATAGTGCGCGTCCGCTCTTGGCAAGTATCAATGCAGAAATCACAGACGTAAAAACCGCCAAAGACTTTAAACCTTAGGCGGTTGTGTTTATCTGTTCATCATTTATAGCTACGGCACATCAATCTCAAGCAACGATGTTGACCATAAAAAGTATTAACCTTGCAAAGCTTCTTTTACCAGCTTAGAGATGAGCGCAGGGTCAGCACGACCAGCGGTTTTGTTCTTTAGCACGCCCATCACACTACCCATATCACGCATAGAAGTAGCACCTTGCGTGGCAATCTCGGCATTTACCAATGCCATGATCTCGTCTTGATTCATTTGTTGTGGCATGAACTCATTGATGATATCGATCTCGAACTGCTCTTTGGTTGCCAAGTCATCACGGTCGTTTTCGGTAAAAATACCGAGCGATTCTTGACGTTGTTTAAGCTGCTTTTGTAGAACTTCTAATACGCCTGCATCATCGAGCACTATTTGACGATCAAGTTCAATTTGCTTGATGACTGATTGTACGTTACGTAATACCTTAACGCGCTCAAGCTCACGAGCTTTCATGGAAACTTTGATATTGTCTGATAAAGTCTGTTTAAGTTGGCTCACTGCTATCATCCTTATTTATCTGTTAAATGCTATTTGTCATATGTTGTTTGCTAGGTTTTTAGAGCAAAACCTGCTGATCGGGGCTTTAATAAAAAAGTGGCTTTAATAAAAAAAAGTGGCTTTAATAAAAAAAGTGGCTTTGATAAAAAACGTATCAGCAGTAATAACAAAAATTGTAGCATAAAAAACGCCACTGATATCAATGGATAACAGTGGCGTTAGTGTAGCGCTTGTACGTAACTAAATCAGATTACTGATTAATACATACGAGTGGTACGAATAGTTTCGCGTTGTAATTTCTTTTTATAACGCTTTACGGCAGCTGCTTTTTTGCGCTTGCGTACTTGCGTTGGTTTTTCATAAAACTCACGCTTACGTACGTCTGATAATACGCCAGCTTTTTCACAAGCACGTTTGAAACGACGGATAGCGATATCTACTGGTTCGTTTTCTTTAACCTTAACTGCAGGCATGAAGACTCCTCGATTAGGATGAGATATAAGGGCATTAGTTTGGCTGTGTATTAGTATTTAGCCGTAATATCTCAAGATTACAGGCATCAGCTCAAACTAGGACAATTCTTGCGCATTAGCACAAGGGCAGGTATTTTAATAAAAAATACCAACAAAGTCAACGATTTTAATGGTTTATTGTCTATATGTTATTTGCTTAGATGAGTATTTCAGCGCAACTGTCTTGCTTTAGATTGACTCAGGATACAGAATTTACCGTGAATAAAAAGTCCCTACAGTCTATAACGGTTTGGTTGGAGTTTATGCTATGATAATTTCCATATTATAGGGTCTGTTTGATATTCAAATATTAGGGCTGCTGATGGCTAAAGTTACCCCAAACTAGGCGAAAACCGACGATAATGTCGAGACCTTAGCTAGGTTTTCAGCAACGGCTGGGGTAATTTTAGCATCAGCCTTGAGAACGGATAGAGCAAAGCACTGCTTTGCCCGTTCGCAAGGCAAGAGCTGTGCTCGAGTGGAGGGCAGGGCTATTTTTTGCCAACATATGGCGAAATGGTTTAACCTAGAATGACTAGGCTTCAACAGTTTCACTGCATATTGTCTAAAAAATAGTGACTGCCAGCACCACGTTTGAATATCAAATAGACCCTAGTAAGCATATGAACCGTTTTATGTGTATTTTATTGAGGATGTTGGCATGAAAAAAACAGTATTAAGTACGGTGTTGAGCACAGCATTTATCGTTGCTTTGGGTGCGAGCGTGAGCGCTTGTGGTGGCGACAAAGAGCATGAAGTATATGCAAAAGATCGCGTTGATGAAGCAGCGGCACTTGCGATCAAAAATGGCCCACCTGCTGAAGAAATGGAGTTTCCAGAAACCGCCCCGATGCCAGCTGCGGAGATGACTGCGGACGGTACGGCAGTCGATGGTGCTACTACTGCTGAAGCCGGTATGGCTGATACTGATATGGCAGAAGCAACGGCTACCGATAGTGCTGATACAGCAGCTGCTCCGACTACTGACAGCACTGATATGGCTACTGAAGATGCAGCGGCAGCCACTGCTGAATAAGTTAGTGCTGAACGAACTCTTAGACAGTCATTAGTAGTATAGGCAAGTATTTTGAGCTTATATATTGAATTATTAACCGATTACAGACTTACTAAGTAAGGGTAAAACCATGATTGATATACAATCGTATATGAAGAAACTGAGATTGTCTGTAATCAGTATGAGCGTGATACTCGCAGTGAGTGCTTGTAGTGGCGATAACACGGCCACTGAAGAGACTACAGCAGCCAATGAACCTGCTAATACTGCCGTTGAAGAAACAGTCGTAGCAGAACCTGAAATCACGACGCCTGAGCCTGTGATTGAAGCAGAAACAGAGTCTACCGACATGATGGTTGAAGAAGCGGTAGCACCTGAAATTGTTGCTGAGCCTGAAGTGCTGGCTGCTGATGCTGGTGCTAAACTGTATGAGTCAAACTGTCAGGTTTGTCATGCTGCTGGTTTGCTCAATGCGCCAAAATATGGCGATACGGCAGCTTGGGCGGCTCGTCTGACTAAGGATAAAGAAACGCTGTATAGTCACTCCGCTAAAGGCTTTAATAAGATGCCAGCGCAAGCGGTAAATGGCGTCACTGAAGCGCAAGTGCATGCAGCGGTTGATTATATGCTAGCATCTGTGAGCTGATAAGGCTGAATAGAATATATTAGCCATTGAAATTTGTTAAACTGACCGTCATTGTGACTGACAATGGCGGTTTTTTTATGCCCGTTTTTTATTGATATCAACCTTAACGAATATGACTGACTGTGCGAAAATTATTTGTTGAACTAGAAATAGTATTTGGCTTATTTTATTCGCTATTCAAATTCCTAAAGTGATGTAAGATAAAAAAACGGCAAAAAGCAGCTCGAAAACAAAGGTATAAAGGCAAAAGTATGAAGGTATTGGGTTTAGAGACCTCTTGTGATGAGACGGGACTAGCGATTTTTGATAGTGAGCAAATGAACAGTGACAATCAAGGTCTGGTTGGACAGGTATTGTATTCACAGATAGAGCTGCATGCACTCTACGGCGGCGTTGTACCTGAGCTTGCCAGCCGTGATCATATTCGCAAGCTGGTGCCTTTGCTTAATGAGTTGCTCGAGCAGTGCGACGTCAAGAAAAGCGAGATTGATGCGATTGCTTATACCAAAGGCCCCGGGCTTATTGGCGCTTTAATGACGGGTGCATTGTTTGGACGCAGCTTGGCGTATGGCTTAGATATTCCTGCGATTGGTATCCATCATATGGAAGGTCATCTGTTGGCACCGCTCATGGGTACAAACCCTCCAGCTTTTCCTTTTGTCTCGCTGTTAGTGTCTGGTGGGCATACTTTGCTTATCGCCGCACGTGGTGTGGGTCAGTATGAGATATTGGGCGAATCGATAGATGATGCGGCAGGTGAGTGCTTTGATAAAGCCGCCAAAATGTTGGGCTTACCTTATCCTGGTGGTCCCAATATCGCCAAACTGGCAGAGACTGGCAACCCAAATGCTTACAGTTTGCCAAGACCGATGTTACATCGTGGTTTGGATTTTTCCTTTAGCGGTATGAAAACGGCCGTGCATAACCTAATCAAGGACACGCCATGCTCAGGTGGTTCGGGTAATGTCTTGGACAGCGACCCACAAGTTCGCGCGGATATCGCTGCCAGTTTCCAACACGCGATGGTCGATACACTGGTAAAAAAATCCATCAAAGCGCTCAAGCAAGCAGAGATGAACCGTTTGGTGATTGCGGGTGGCGTCAGTGCCAATACTCATCTGCGCGAGACATTAGAAGCTGAGCTAGCCAAAATAAACGCGACGGTTCATTATGCACCGCCAGCATTATGTACGGACAATGGTGCGATGATTGCTTATGCCGGTTACGAGCGCCTGCAAGCGGGACAGTCAGATGATTTGGCGGTGAGCTGCGTGCCGCGCTGGCCGATGACAGAGCTACCAGCAGTTTAAAGGTGACTTTCTCAATACGCTATTCGTTAGCCTTTATTAAACCTAAGGATGATCTATGCAGTGGATTGCGATTGGTTTAGGCGCCGCACTGGGCGCGTGTTTGCGAGGCTGGCTTGCGCGCTTTAATCCGCTGCATCATTGGATACCACTAGGTACGTTGGGCGCTAATGTGTTGGGTGGCTTACTAATAGGGCTCGCTCTAGTGTGGTTCGGGCGGATGGGTAGCGGCTTGTCTGACAATGTTAGACTGTTCGTCATCACTGGTTTTTTGGGTGGGCTGACGACGTTTAGCACTTTTAGCGCGGAGGTCTTTACCTTTATTAATGACGGCCGTCTGCTGGCAGGATTGGCGCTCATCGGTTTACATGTGGGACTGACATTATTGGCAACAGCACTGGGGTTTTATTTATTTAAGCTGATTTTGTAACCTTCGATAGATATTACTCACTTAATGGTCTGATTTGAGTAGTTCTTTTATTGCAGTCTATTTTAAGTGGTCTATTAATTGGTTTGAAGGGTGGAATAACTGGTTCCTTTGGGGTATACCCCAGCGGAACTATTCATATGAAATCGGTTTAGCTACCAATGTAACAATCGATAACCTAAGTTTCTATTTGACTTTATAAGTCCAAGAAACGAAAAAACCACGACAAATCGTGGTTCAATTTTTTAGAACTTTGCCTGATTAAAATCTCTCAAGTTAATTTCTACGGAATTGATGGCAGGGGTCATTCCACTGTAGTTTTTATTGTCTGAAAAAATATACTTAAGAGATAATACCTAATTCTGCATTCACGGCATCAAATTTCACTATGATAACTTCATCTTTATATAAAGCTTCTACCATATCAAAAGGAGGTTCCTCATAGTACCAGCCGTCTTCTTTTATGGTGACAAATCTTTGGAAAATGATTTTTTCAGAATCATTATTTATATAACCTTCTCCTAAAAAATCATAGATGTTATTTTCATTTTTAGAGCTTAGGGTTATGTTATGAGTCGCTCGTTTGTCAGGAAATAAGACTCTAGAGCTTTCGCCGTTACAATCTGCACCGTCTCCATATACTTCTAAGTATAAATCGAAGCCTCCTAATTGCCTTTCAACAATCAACTCCCAGTTAGCTTGTAGCCAGTCATCCTTAAAGGATTCAGTAGTATCTGAATTCTCTAGATTTTTAACTCTTGACCAATACGAACATAACAGGCTGGCATAGTCTTCTAAAACGTTGTTAATAATCATTTTACGGCATGCTCCAGTGCTTTTTTCTCTTCATTAGTAGGTAGTCTTTTATACCCTTTTGAACCTGATAAAGACTCAGGAAACTTTATTTTCTGCATGATTCCAGGCGGCGCTTTAGGATGGCTATTGGGAGTATATTCTTTTACTCTAGATCTTGATATGTCAACAACATTACCATTGCTTCTGGTTACCCGCATCGCTTTATCGCCTTGCTGAGTAGTTCGAACTACAACTGAGTCACCGTAGCCAACATAATTTTTGTAGGCTTTAGCATTGTCTGCAGATCTGTGAGCTGCATTTGCAATTGTCGCAGCTCTTTGAGCCTGTGCAGCTTTAGTCGCCTGCCCAACTTTAATAGCTGAATTAGCTGCTGTGCTACCTGTTAAGGTTCCTGCTACCATTCCAGCTACTTGACCTGCTTTAGTACCGACGCTATTAGGATCTGGCGCACCTAAAAGAACATCTGATAATCCAAACGTCCACATTTGGTTAAATCCAGCGGCGGTATTTCCAACTGCATCTATTTTATCCTTTGATATCCCCGAAAAGTCACTAATATCTTGATTAGAGGGGCCGAAACTAGGAAGGATGCCGCCATCAGCATTTGCTACCAAACCATTTTCTAAACCGTCTGCGACAGCATCTTCACGCCAAGAGTCTAACTCCTCATCAGACATTTCAGCTTCAGAATCTTTATCATCGGAAGCTGCGAAGCTAGCAAACAAAATCTCTGGGTCAGATTTAGGAAACTGTATAGGCGCGGGCTGCTCAACGCCCATTACCTCAAAATCAGATTCACAGAACGACTGCTGAACCGCAATGAGCTTAGCACCGCAGCTGGTTACATCTCCTGCGCGAGCAATAGGGGCACCATCGACAATAAACGAGGCGTCCCCAGTTAAAATAGTCGTCAGTTTTTTACATTTTTTACAGATGACTTTATCGCCTTTACGCGATATTGGAATACCGTTGTGAGTCGTATGTGGTGATCCACTAATCACCTTACCGCCATGAGTTGTCGTCGCGCCGACGGTGATATAAGCTGCCATAGTATCGTCCTAAATATCACTAAGATATAAATTCTAACATGATAAATGGACATAAGTTTATAAAACGAGGTGATTGATGAGATATGTATTAGCAACTACAGAGAGAGTATTTAGGTGATATGTATTCGACCCTAAAACGGTGAGCAGTACCGCCCATTCATTGAGTGAGGTGCTGGATTTAAACATAGTGCTAGTAGCGGATAAAATAACTGCTAACTTTTGGGCGCTACGTGAGACTATAGGATGTATCAAAAATGAGCTTAAAATATGATGCTTTTAGCACGACACAAGCGGTTATTGTTCCCATAACAGCGCTTATGGTAAATAAAAATAATGATCCAAAACCCCATGCTCGTCATAACGTAAGAAAGCGGACGATATTTCTTAACTGGAATAATTTAGTAAATAGTGAAATATTACACCGGCTTTACTATTCCTTGTAACAAACTCGCAAACCCTTGCATATAAGCGGTATCTTGGCTTGACGTGCGTGTCGCTGCATACAGCTGGCAATGCACACCATTACCTAGCGGTCGCGAGACGACCCAGCCTTTTTTCTCATATTCAGCAACGACCCAGTCGGGCAGTGCTGCTACGCCGCGCTCGCTCGCGACCAGCTGGATCAGCATTGCCGTCAGCTCTGTCGTACGAACACTCTCAAAGCTGACTTGCGCTGGTGTCATAAAGTTAGCAATAATATCGAGACGTTTGGCTTCTACCGGATAGGCGATCAGGGTTTCATTGACCAAATCAGTTGGCTCAATAAATGTCTGTGCTGCTAGATCATGCGTGGGTGACAGTACCAAGCGACTCTCATACTCAAATAGCGGCTGATAACTGATACCCTCTATCGGTAAATCACTGGTCGTAATGAGTAAATCAATATCACCTTCCATTAATAAATGATGCGGTTCAGGCTCAAACCCTGTCGCAAAATCCAGCTCGACATCCGACCATTCGCGGCGGTAATGATTAAGTATCGGCATGAGCCAATCAAAGCAGCTATGACACTCGGATGCTAGGCGTAATCTACCTGCTTGACCGTGTGCCAAGCGTTTCAGATTGGATTTGGTACGAGTGACCTGCGGCATAATGCTGTCTGCCAATGCCAGTACCGTCTTGCCAGCTGGCGTAAAAGTCAGCGGACGCGTGCGGCGATTGACCAAGCTAATATCGTAATAATTCTCTAGCTCTTTTAGCTGATGCGAGACCGCAGAAGCTGTCACATGCAGCTCATCGGCAGCCGCAGCAAGTGAACCATGCGCTCGTAATGCAGTTAACGTATTAAGATGGCGGAGCTCTAGCATAAGACAACCTGCCTGCTAAGTTGAGAAAAATTCATTATAGTACATATGTTGCTGACTTTCATTCATAGCGTATGATTAATGAGCCATGGACAGCTAGCGCTTGCGTAACAGTAGCTGTGAGATGATGACCAATATTAAAGAAGCGACTAATAATAGTGTACCAATAGCATTAACTTCTGGCTTAAGTCCTACCCGTACCATCGAGTAAATTCGTAGCGGTAATATCTCATAGCTAGGGCCCGTGACAAAGGTTGAAACCACCACATCATCCAATGACAACGTAAAGGCGAGCAACCAACCTGCCATTACTGCTGGCAAAATAACGGGAATCAGCACGGTACGCACCATGGTTGATTCATTGGCGCCCAAGTCGCGCGCCGCTTCCATCAAGCGCTCATCCAAGCTGCTTAAGCGTGCAAAGACAGTAATGACAACAAAGGGTAGGCAAAAAGTAATGTGCGCCAATAGCAGTGAGACAAAGCCCAACTGCAAACCGATTAGTAGGAACAGCGCCAATAATGAGATAGCGAGTACAATCTCAGGCGACATCATCAGGACAAATAACAGCCCATTTAATAAGCCCTTACCGCGAAAGTTATAACGGTGTAAGGCTAGGGCAGTGAGCGTTCCTATCAAAGTTGAGACAGTCGCGGCAACTAAACCCAATACAATAGAATGCCAAAAAGCATCGAGCATCGCTTGGTTATTAAATAGCGATTCGTACCACTTTAAGCTAAAGCCATCCCAGTTGTAGCCGATTTTTGACTTGTTAAAAGACATCACGACTAGGACGATAATGGGCAGATATAGTAAGGCATAAATCAGCCCAAGATAGCCTTTGGCGGCGATACTGCCAATCTTAAGCGGACGAGTTTTTTTATTCAGTGATCTATAAGACATTAGGCCACCTCATTAAAGTCAGTCTTGCCAATGCGGCGACTACTGGCACGATAGGCGAGTAATAATACCGCCATCGCTAGGGTCAATAATACGCTGGCAGCTGCACCAAACGGCCAATCACGCGCATCCAAAAATTGGTTTTTGATAATATTACCGACCAACAAGTTGCGCGAGCCACCCAAAATATCGGCCACATAGAACATACCCATCGCTGGTAATAACACCAACAGTACCCCAGAGATAATCCCTGGTGTTGTGAGTGGTAGCACCACATGCCAAAAGGTCTGCCTTCTCGATGCACCCAAATCTTGCGACGCGAGTAGCATGTCATTGCGCAAGTCAGTAAAGACTGCATACAACGGCAATACCATAAAGGGAAATAACAAATAGGTCAGTCCCGCTATGACCGCGCCTTGCGTGTATAAAATATCAATAGGAGTATCAATCACACCTATCGCTAGCAAGAATTTATTAATCAAACCATTATTAGCAAACAATAACTTGAGGGCATAAGTGCGTACTAGAGAGTTCGTCCAAAACGGCAATATCAATAGCATCATGAGCAGCGGCTGCCAGCGAGTTTTGGCTTTAGAGACCAGCCACGCAAAAGGATAACCAAGCAGCAAGCAGATAACCGTGGTGATACTTGCCATCCATAATGAATGGACAAATACCTCAAAATACAACGGATCAATTATGCGTACATAGCTGTCGATGCTGACCGGAAAGCTGATAAAAGCGCTGCTATCGCGGGTCAAAAAACTAACAGCGATGACTAGGATATTTGGTAATAGTGCAAATATCAGTAGCCAACCCCATATTAGCCAAAGCGTGGCGGTACGAAATGGACTTTTGCTGCCCAAATTGAAACGGCTAGTACGTGCCATCAGCTGACATCCTTTTGTACAGTCGTATCTGGCACAGTTTCAGAATCTTCTGGCAATACCCATTCCCAGCCATCAACCCATGAGACCTTGACCGCTTCATTCAATTTATAATCAAAGCTTGGATCATCTTCATCAAAGAATTCAGAAGCCTTGATAATATGACCGTTTGCCAATTCAATAATAGAGTCTAAGGTGCTACCTTTATAGTTACTTTCAATCACTCGGCCAAACAGTCCAGTATGGACATCGTCATTAGGATCATAAATTCGCAAATCTTCAGGGCGCAGTAGTAAGTTGACGATGTCGCCTACTTGCACATCATTGGCAAAATCAGGACGACGTAAATTACGTAACGTCGTCGGGCCGTCTTGCGCTTGTGCCTCACAGACTTCGACTTCGATACGTCCGTTGGTGACTTTGCCATCACGATCTGGCTGGTCAGCGTAGACGCCTTTGACTTCTGCTTTGAATAGATTGGTCTCACCGATAAATTTGGCGGTAAATAAATTCGCGGGCGTTTCATAAATCTCGATAGGTGTACCGATTTGCTGAAAGGTGCCGTCTTTCATCACCGCAATACGGTCTGACATCGATAGTGCTTCTTCTTGGTCATGGGTGACGAAGACAAAGGTAATGCCCAGTTCACGCTGTAGCCGCTTTAGTTCAGACTGCATTTGCAAACGCAACTTGTGGTCGAGCGCCGATAGTGGCTCATCAAGTAACAATAATTTAGGACGATTAATGACCGCCCGTGCGATGGCAACACGCTGCTGCTGACCACCAGATAAATCCTGCGGTTTGCGATTGGCGAGATGCTCTAATTGCACCATTGCTAGCATCTCGCTCACGCGCGTTTTAATCTCATCTTTAGGCACCTTTTTAATTTTAAGACCATAAGCCACGTTTTGCGCGACGGTCATATGCGGAAACAAGGCATACTGCTGAAACACCGTATTGACCGGACGCTTATCCGCTGGCAAGCCTGACATCTGCACACCATCCAGATAGATAGCACCAGCATTTGGCTGCTCAAAACCGGCAATCAAGCGTAGCAATGTCGTCTTGCCGCAGCCTGACGGGCCAAGCAAGGTCAAAAACTCACCATGCTTGATGTCGAGATTGATGTCTTTTAGTACTTCGGTTTGGTCATAGGTTTTTTTTATACCAGTCAGTTGCAGTAGTACCGTGTCAAGTGACGCCGCAGCTTGGTGCGTGTTTGAAGGTGATTCGGTCATAAGGTTGGTTCCTAAGTATCCAACATCTCAGTACAGCTATACGTCTAAAGCACTGCCTTCAAGGTGGTTTGGTATGGGGATAAACGATGGGTATCAATAGGGTTTGGTTGCTGCGTATTATAACAAACCTTGGATATAAGTCAGTGCCAGTTCGTTATAAGTTAGCGATGCTACTTTGTTGTAAAGTAAAATTTTGCCAAACATCGTCAAATAGCTGGTTAATATCCCGATATTATCCATGCTGTTTTTCTCGCTTGACGGCAATTTATCTCGTTTTTAAAATCGTTCTTAAAATGAAGACACGGCCTAGCAAGATTAAAAGCGATTTTTTTATTATTTTTCTGCTTTTATTCCTATACAATCATTTTGTGGCTAAGAAATAAAATGAGCCGGCTGTGTATGGCAAAATGCTTAGCCAAGCCATGGTCAAAAAACAGAGATTTATTATTCCAATCATTTGATAATCAAGGACCCTTTATGCCTAATGATACTCGTCCACAAACAGGTCTAGAAGCACTCGAACTACTAAGAGACGGTAATGCGCGCTACGTTGATAGCCTCACCAGTACCGATGAGTATATGCAGCGCCGTCCAGAGTTGGTCAAGGATCAAAATCCATTGGCTATTATTTTGGGTTGCTCAGATGCACGAGTACCAGTCGAGATTGTATTTGATCAAGGTTTGGGAGATTTGTTCGTTATACGAGTTGCGGGTAACGTGGTTGCACCATCGCAGATTGGTTCAATTGAGTTTGCAGCCGAAGCCTTTGGCACGCAATTGGTAGTGGTACTTGGACACTCAAAATGCGGCGCTGTCACGGCTTGCGTTGAAACATTGATTAACCCTGAGCAGAATTATTCACCTAACTTACAGTCAATCGTCGATCGTATTCGCCCAAGCGTCTACAACCTTCATGAGCTCGCCACTGCCAATGGGCAAGATGTCGATGCTGATGAATTGGTCGATCGCTCGATACGTGCCAACGTGCGCATGTCGGTCAGCCAGCTCAAGCATGGTTCGCGAGCGTTAGAGGATTTGACCAGCAGTGGTCAGTTATTGGTCGTTGGTGCAGAGTATGATCTAGAGACAGGAAAGGTACGATTTTTAGACAGCTAATAGTTATTTTTTTATTAATAAAGTCGCGCCTGCCTTACTCTTATTTGATGTATGGTTTGTGCGGCTACACCGAGTTATTTCATATAAATATCCCTATCGATTGACTGTATAGACTATCAGCTCTTACAAAACCCTATCACTAGTCCCGCGATTTTTTATTATGATGAGAGTGTCAAGCCAATCATGACAGCCATGATTTTCTGGTCTTTCAATATTAATAACTCTTCAATTATTAGGATAAACATGTCTACTTCAGCGTCCCATTCAGAAAATGTGCATAATGAAGCAACGGTAGCGCAGCCCGCAAACAGTGTTCAGGCCGATGGTGTGCAGTCGATTGCCGCACAAACCACTGGCTTTACTTTTAACCATACGATGCTACGCGTGAAAGACCCTGCAAAATCATTAGCGTTTTATACTGGTGTTCTTGGTATGACCTTGCTCGCGGTAAAAAAGTTCCCTGACATGGGTTTTGATTTATACTTTTTAGCCCAGTTAACTGAGAGTGAGCGGGACAATTTGCCCGCTGGTGACGACTTAGAAATATTTGCATTCCGTCAACGTGGAATTTTAGAGTTGACGCATAATTATGGTACTGAGACAAAGGCTGACTTCAGCTATCACGATGGCAATGGCGAACCACAAGGCTTTGGTCATATTTGCTTTAGCGTACCTAGCTTAGATGAAGCCGTTGTTTGGTTTGATAAAAATGATGTCGAATTCAAAAAACGTCCAGAAGAGGGTAGTATGAAAAACATTGCCTTTATCAAAGACGTCGACGGCTACTGGATTGAAATCGTACAAGCAGATTTGATGCGCTAGATGTTAGACAGTTAAAAAATATAAGCATTAATGAATAAAAAAGTTTAATAATTTAAGGAGTGATCCCTGCATGCCCAGCCCTGAGGCAAACCCTACTGCTGCTGATCCAGCGACGATTAACTCAGCGACAACGACTGATGTTTTTACTTATCAAAGCATCCTTGGTTCAGCAAATGAGATATGGATTGGCTTTGTTGAACGTATCCCATATTTTGTCGCATCAATTATCGTTCTCCTGATTTTTTGGTTTTTATCGATTGTTTTCAAAAAAATCGTTCACAAATTATTAGGTAGTCGTAGTCGGCATCAGAACTTGGTCAAAGTGTTTCAGCGGGTAGGCGGGGCGCTTATTTTCTTTATTGGCTTTATGATTGCCATGGTGATCGCCGTACCAGGATTTACGCCTGCGAAGCTGATTGGCGCACTCGGTATTGGTTCGATCGCCATTGGTTTTGCTTTCAAAGATATTTTTCAAAACTTACTATCTGGTATTTTGCTACTCATCTCGGAGCCATTTCGTATTGGCGATCAGATCGTTTCTGGAGAATATGAGGGTACAGTTGAGGATATTAAAATCCGTGCAACCACCATCAAGACTTATGATGGTCGGCAAGTCGTTATTCCCAATTCAGATCTATATACCTCAGCATTAATTGTCAATACCGCCTACAAACAGCGTCGTTTACAAGTGGCGGTCGGCATTGGTTATGAAGATGATATCGAAGCGGCTAAAGCTGAGATTATGCAAGCGTTGGATAAAGTGGATAGTGTTTCCACTAAATCTAAGCCAAGCGTGATTGCAACGGGATTTGGTGGATCGTCTATGGATCTGATGGTGCGCTGGTTTATTGAAGATGGTACGCAGGCTAATAAAGTTGCTTCTATTCATCAAGTGATCGTAGAAATTAAGAAAGCCCTTGATGCAGCAGGCGTGAATATTCCTTTCCCGATACGTACTATCGATTTAAGTGACCCCTCTGTGAAAGCGATTGTCAATAAAATCAATGAGCAACAAAATGAGCAACAAGCTGTTGATGTTAATAAAGCCGCGACAGAGTAGTTGAACTGATGAGGCAATTTTGTTTGTTCGATAGACTTGCCAAATCTATTGCCTAAGTAATCGAACTTTCAAACGACCTTAAAAAAAACCGCCATATCAAAGGATACGGCGGTTTTTTTGTTATCAATCAACGGGTATTTATTCAGTTTTAGCTCTAAAATCTGTATGACATGATTTGCAGCTTGCACCAACTTGACCAAAGGCTGGTTTAACGTCATCCATGCTAGTGGCAGTTTGTGCGGTAGCGCTTAGCTCAGCGGTGACTTTTTGAAAGTTGTCGGCTTCTGCACGGAACTCATCCGCATTAGACCAAACCGCTTCAGTAGCATTACCTACCGCTTCTGGATCTTCAAAATGACTCCAAGGCTTGGCGGCATCTTCTGCCAAGAACGCCGCTTGCTCTTTAAATACTTCAGAATCAAATGTGTCAGGTGCTTTTGCCATATCACCCATGACGCCCATTGCATCGCCCCAGTTTTTCATAGTGTCTTGACGCGCTTGCACGTCAGGGTTAGATTCTGTTGAGGTGCTACAGGCTGTTAGACCCAGTGCAGCTGCCATCAAAGTAATGCTAACCAAAGATTTGAAAGATTTATTGGTATAAACCTGTGCCATATGACTTACTCCTTTAAACTTGGCTAATAGTAAGCGCGATTACAAACGCTCGCTTTGTCGTAAAATATAGTTATACAAAATACTGCCTAAAATTCTTTTGAGCACAGTTGCTAATAAAGAATGCCTTCTATTGTAACGGTTATCTGGGCGATGGGAATTATATAGTTGTTATATCCTCGTAATATTTTAAATAAGCATAACTTAACTTAGGTATGGCTGCTTATGGTTGGTTGCGATGATTGTATAGTAATTACACAACATATTTTTTACAATAACGACGAGAGGGTGGGTGGTTTAAACAGTACTGACAATAAAAAAAGGCCAGCGATAGTAGCTGGCCTTCTTAATATTCTCAAAAAGTATGAATACCGTGATATTTACAACACCTATAGCGCTAACCATTCACGCGGTTTTAAGTAAAAGTCGGTCAACTCAAACTCAGGTGTGCTAGGTTCCGGCTCGAATCGATAATGCCAGCTGGCAAGCGGTGGCATACTGACTAGAATTGACTCAATACGTCCGTTACTTTGTAGCCCAAATAGCGTTCCACGATCATATACCAGATTGTACTCGACGTAGCGGCCACGACGATAGAGTTGAAACTCACGCTGCGCTTCGGTATATGGCGTCTCTTTACGTGCCTCAAAAATCGGCATGATACCGTCAAGATAACCGTTGCCCACCGCCTGCATAAAGTTAAAGCAAGTCTCAAAGTCCCAGCCGCGACTTTCAGTACTGACGTCATCATAGAATAGACCACCGATACCGCGTTGCTCATCACGATGGCGCAAATGGAAATACTCATCGCACCATTGTTTAAAGTCAGGGTAGACAGTGTCGCCAAAGGGCGCGCATAGGTCGTGACAGACTTGGTGCCAATGGACACAGTCGGCTAATACTGGATAGAACGGGGTCAAATCAAACCCACCGCCAAACCACCAGATGGGCGCTTCGCCCTCGGCTTCGGCGATGAACAAGCGTACGTTGGCATGACTGGTAGGGACGTTGGGATTTTTGGGATGAACAACCAATGACACACCCATGGCTTGTGCTTTGCGACCTGTAATATCGGGGTGACGCGCGGTGGCTGAGGCGGGTAAGTTATGGACATGGATATGGCTAAACATGACTCCCGCTTTTTCGATAACCTCACCGTCTGCCAATACACACGACCTACCACCGCCGCCTTCAGGACGCTCCCAATCGTCGGGAACAAAAGTTGCAGTACCTCCACCGTCGCGCTCCTGTGCTTCTAACGCTTGGCAAATACGCGCCTGTAAATCAACTAAAAACGCACGCACTCGCATGATATCATCGCTGGTCGGAGTGACTGTTTTCTTCGATTCCGGTTTCTTCGATTCTAGGTTCTTCGATTCTAGGTTTGCAGCGTCTGTAGTTAAGGGGTTTGCATTGTTGTCTAAATTTTGATTGTTCATAAAAATATCTATTTATTCAGGTGTATTGCGGTATTGAATTCTTTATCGAGTAAATGTCCCATACGATCACGCTTAGTGGCCAGATAGTCTGCATTCATGTCGTTAACGCCAACGACCAATGGTACTCGCTCCACGACATCGATACCATGGGCAGTCAAATAAGCAACTTTGTCTGGATTATTGGTGATCAGTCTCACTGCATCAACGCCCACATGGGCGAGCATCGGGCTGCACATATCATAAACGCGCGCGTCAGCAGGCAAGCCTAACATCAGATTGGCATCTAAGGTATCATGCCCTTGATCTTGCAGCGCATAGGCACGGATTTTATTGGTCAGCCCAATGCCGCGACCTTCTTGGCGCAGGTAAAGAATTGCCCCGTAACCAGTTTCTTGTATCGCTTGCATCGCTGTATTAAGCTGGGGGCCACAGTCACACTTCAATGAACTAAATGCATCACCAGTCAAGCATTCAGAGTGAATACGTACCAATGGGATAGGTCGTTCTGCTAGCGTGTCATGCTTTTGCGTCAAGACATCGACAGCGTCTTTATTTTGCTCAACCACAGACAGACCGACCGTCAGCATCACATGCTCTTGACCGTCTTCATTTTCAAAGATATGAATATCAAACTCGCCGTGACGAGTAGGTAGTGTGGCGCTGGTGATAAATTGATATGACATTAATGTCCTACATGAGCCGATCATCGAGGCGGTAGCGGATTTTGGCATAGCCATATTATTATGGTTAAGAGGTTATCAGTATAACCGGTTCGTGAAGACAACGTGTTTATAGCGCTTATTATAAAAACACACAAAGTTCACAGACGACGCACGATGATTAAAGCGACAATTAAAAAATAATGCTATTATGCCATACTATTTTAACGGATACAGTGACAAGTCTTTGCCCTTACATTACTATGTCGTCACTAACGTCTGATATTGATGGCAGACAATGAGGCATAATAGCAATACTTGGTGTCACAGCGTTAAGACCATCGTCGTCTATTATGGCGGCGTACTTATTGCTATGCGTCATTATATAAGCGATGAGCGCTATCAGTAATTTTATAGTCAATGACATCCATCATGGTGTCGTGATTATTGCTATTATTAACGCCACTATTATTAACGCCACTTAGTTATTGATAACCATAGTAATATTCTAGGATAATCCCTTGTCAGCAGATTGGTAGGTATCGTACGGTTTATGCAGCAGTCACCTTATTCCCCACAGTCTCAGTCAGTATCTGCGTCAGCCATGGAGTCTGCTGCTAAGCTATCCAGTCTGCAACAGACGTATGCAGTGATTCCACGTGTGCGTCCTCATACACCGCTACTCGATGCGATCAATACGCCCTCTGATCTGAAAAAATTTACTACCGCTCAGCTTATTAATTTGGCTGATGAATTGCGGCTTTTTTTATTGTATTCAGCGGGTCAGAGTGGCGGACATTTCGGTGCAAATCTGGGGGTGGTTGAGCTGACGATTGCGCTGCATTACCTCTTAGATGCGCCGCAAGATCAGATCGTTTGGGATGTGGGTCACCAAGCTTATGCGCATAAAGTACTGACAGGTCGCCGCGATAAGCTCGGAACGATTCGTTCTAAAGACGGTTTGACCGCTTTTCCTGAGCGTGCTGAGTCAGCTTACGATACGTTCGGCGTTGGGCATTCATCGACTTCCATTTCAGCTGGTCTAGGCATGAGTCTGGCGCTGCGTTACCAAGGCCGCGCGCAAACCGTGGCTTGTATTATTGGTGACGGTGCGATGACCGGTGGTATGGCATTTGAAGCCATGAATGATGCGGTGCAACAAGATGCGGATCTGTTGGTTATTTTAAATGACAACGATATGTCGATATCTTGTTCTATCGGTGGCTTTTCACGGCATTTAGCCATGCTGTGGGAATCAGGTTATCAAGTTGATATCTCTGATGCAGGCGAGCCAGTGCTATGCCAGCGCCCTGATATGCAAGCGTTTGACCGCCGTAAACGCCATAAAGAAATGCGCGATGTGCCGCAGCTAGAAGACAATTTATTTAAAGCGGTTGGCTTTACTTACTTTGGTCCCTTTGACGGACATAATGTGCCTGAGCTGCTACGAGTATTGTCGCTTGCCAAGCAAGTAAAGGGTCCGGTGTTAGTCCATATTTATACCACTAAAGGCAAGGGTTTTGCGCCAGCTGAATTAGATCCAGTTGGCTATCATGCTATCGGTAAATTGCCTGTCGAAGATGCTGAAGCAAAACCTACAGAAGGCAAAGTTTCAGCAACTAATATTCCAAAAGCTGACATTCCAAAAACTAGACCTGCCTTAAAGTACTCACAAGTATTCGGCCAGTTCTTATGTGATAAAGCGGCGACAGACGATAAGTTGTTGGCTATTACGCCTGCTATGGAAGAAGGCTCGGGGATGATCGACTTTGCTCATCATTTCCCAACGCGTTTTTTTGATGTTGCTATCGCTGAACAACATGCGGTGACGCTGGCCGCTGGTATGGCGACCCAAGGCGTTAAACCTATCGTGGCGATTTATTCGACGTTCTTGCAACGTGGTTACGATCAGCTGATTCATGATGTGGCGTTGCAAAACCTTGATGTGACCTTTGCTATCGATCGCGCGGGTCTGGTTGGTGAAGACGGCGCTACTCATGCAGGCGTGTTTGATTTTGCCTTTTTACGCTGCGTGCCCAACATGTTGATTGCTGCGCCAAAAGACGAGAACGAATGTTACCATTTGCTCAATACCTGTTATGAGTACCAAGGTTGTACAGCCGTACGCTATCCGCGCGGTGTCGGTACTGGGGCTGTTATTACTCAGCCAGCACAAACTTATAACATCGGCGAAGCAGTGGTAGAGGCGGTATTAGGTAACGACAATGCGCCTAAAAAACTGGCGCTACTGGCATTTGGCACGATGGTTGCGACGGCTCAGCAAGCAGCACAAGCTATCACCAATGATGATGCAGAACTAAATGCAGAGCCAGACTGTCAGGTGCACGTGGTCAATATGCGCTGGGTAAAACCGTTAGATACTAAATTGCTCGAAACCTTACTTGAGCAAGGTATCACGCATATCGCGACCTTAGAAGAGCATATGACGATGGGCGGCGCGGGTAGTGCGGTCAATGAGTATTTGCTTAACGAATCGCTAGCCTTTAAAAATAGTCGTCCGGCTGTCTGTAATATTGGCATCGCTGATCGCTTTATCGCGCATGGTTCACAAGCTGAGCAATGGGCTGATTGTGGTTTAGATGTCCAAGGCGTGGTTGGCCAAGTACAAAACTTATTATCGTAAAATGTTTTGATAGCTATCTGTTTAAGTGAAAAAACAGATAGCTTGATCAATAGATATAACGCCTACTTAGCCGTGGGTGCTGACTTTTTTACAACTTGCGCAGTTTGTGATGACCACCAAAATATGGGTTGGTTTGGCGAACGTAATGGTTTTTTCGTTTTTATCGAACAATTTTAGTATAATGCGGTTGTCGTTTATAAGTTTTCATCTATAAAAGACACGTTTTTTAAATCGCATAGATGTGGTGTGATGCGGCTAGTCTAATCGGCATGTTGTGGGCACAAAGTTAGTCTTATTTTTTATATTCATTCATCAAGCAAATAGGTTATTTATGGAACCCATGGTCGTCATCGCAGCGCGTACTGCTGAAAAAGTTGGTAAAGAGATTTTATATGCGCATCAAAACCGCCACAAAATCGAATTGGACATCGAGTCGAAAGGACTTGATGGACTGGTCACACGTATTGATCGTTTCAGTGAAGAGCTGACGATTGAGACGCTAAAGGCCAGCTATCCGAATCATTCGTTTTTGGGTGAAGAGTTTGGTATGCAGGAAGGTCGCGGCGAAGACGCTGACTGGTGCTGGATTATCGATCCGCTAGATGGCACCAAAAACTTCGTTCATGGTGTGCCGCAGTTCTGCGTATCGATTGCTGTACAGCATAAAGGCGTTACCCAACATGGTGTGGTCTATGATCCAGTCCGTGATGAGATGTTCTCTGCTAGCCGCGGTAAAGGCGCGCGCTTGAACAATCGCCGTATGCAAGTGAGCGAACGCAAAACACTTGACGGTGGTCTATTTACTACGGGTCATCCGCTTGAGCGTAAGCGCAATGGTGAGATTGTCTCTTATGCGAAAGAGCATTTTGAAAGCCTACAGAAAGTCTCTGAAGCGGGTGGTCAAATTCGTCGTTTAGGCTCAGCGGCACTTGATTTATGCTATGTGGCCGCTGGTCGTTTCGATGGTTATTTTGAGATGTCTATCAAGCCGTGGGACATCGCTGCTGGTGAGCTTATCGTCACTGAGGCACGTGGTGTCGTCGTCGATCATACTGGTGCACACGACTCAATGACCTCAGGCTCTATCTTTGCGTGCAACATCAAACTGCTAAAACCACTGATGCAAGTGGTTGTCCCAATATGGGGTGACGCGGTATAGTAAATCATCGATAAACTTGTGATGGCGTGATATGTGCTCAAATGATGAGTCAGTAATATTCCTAGCCTTCAAGTTTTCGACATAAAAAAGCTGGCGCCATCATGGTGCCAGCTTTTTTATTGCGTAATAGCTTAGGTATTTTATTGCTGAAATACTTTATTAACTTGCCGCTACAGTCTTAGCCTCGCTGATACCTTCCAATAAGATTAGCTCTTCTTCAAGTAATCCTAGCATGTCTTGAACGTGCGGTAGCAGCTTGCTACAAGCAGTAATACAAAATTCGATTTTATCTTGATAGCTAGAAAGCGTGATATTCAGCGCTTGTCCATCAACGATAATGGAGGCTGGATATAGCGCTTTTAGCGGTGCGCCATTCCAATATAATGGTTTTTTAGAGCCTGGCACATTTGAGATAATGAGGTTAAACGCCTGCTTTCTAGGGAATAAACCCGTCAGTACGTTGATACCTTCCCACGCATAAGCGATCGCGCTATAGTTGATAATTTGCGCTTTGTTCATACGTCTAAAGCGACGTTTACCACTATTCATACTCTTATAAATCAATTGTAGACGCTTGGCTGGGTCGTCTAAGTGCGTGCCCAGATTTGCCATCAAAAATGAAATTTGATTGCCCGATGCACTTTCATCGCAGCGTAAAGACATCGGTACAAAGCCGATCAATGGCTTAGTCGGCAAGGCGTTCATGGAGAGCAAGTAACGACGCAGCGCGCCTGCACAGACAGCCAATACCACGTCATTGACGTTAACTTCAAATGCATCAGCGATGACACGAAAGCGCTGCATGTCGTAAGACTGAGCGGCAATGCGCCGTGAGGCTGAGATACGTTGGTTGAGAATACTCATGGGTGCATCAAAGGTACCGACATAACCTTCATCATCACCATGCTTAAAGTTGTCGAGCAGTTCGGTAAAGACGGGCTTGATGGTAGATAATTGCTCTTTTAAGATACTGGTTATAGAGCGGTCAGCGGGTAATAACTTATCCACTGACTTACGATGACGCGCTATCAATGACCATATCGGTAAACTGACAGGCTCAGTGGGGGACTGTGATAAGGATTTTTCGACCAGACGCATGGCTGCAACACCATCGACTAATGAATGATGGATTTTGAAATATAAGGCAAAACGTTCAGGTCTACCCTCGGATTCAGGCAAAATACCTTCGATAATATGACATTCCCACAAAGGCATGGCGCGATCTAGCAAACGGCTATGCTCTTTCGAGATATACATAAGCAGTTCGCGAACACGCCCGGGCTTGGGCAGCGCGACATGACGGAAATGATGCTCCACATCGAACTCTTCATCTTCTTTCCAAAACAACAGTCTGTCTAGTACTTGGTTGAAAGGAAAGCTTGGGGGTACTGTAGCGGTTTGCATCTGCTGCACGAGCTGATTGACAAAGTCACCATCCTCATTTTGCCCATCCTGTGGTAACTCGAATAAGAACAATCCTCCCACGTGCATGGGTTGTTTACGCGACTCAAGAAGTAAGAATAACTGGTCAACAGCGGTGAGTAGTCGCATAATAAATCCTTTTATGGCGATAAGTTTTCAATAAAAGATATATGGTCTGCCCATTATAAAATCGCTACAGCGATAACCTTGTAAGCCATACTAAGTAAGCCATCGCTTACACTCAGTCTTATTGTATCGATACTATTGTGGACTGACCATCATCAATAAGTGGCTATTTGGATGGCTACTAAAACCATGATTTAATAAAATGTCATGGCACCCATCAGCGTTATGTGGTTTCTATCTTATTAGTTTATCACTGGTTTTTCATTAAAAATATGTATTAAAAACGCTATGCTAACCAGCAACCCAGCCGACAGCTACTGGAAAAAATAGCCTGTTTGCGGTGAGCTGGCAGTGGCCATTTTGCGCATCGGCATACGACCAGCTAAGAAAGCCTGACGTCCTGCCCACACAGCATGCTTCATCGCATGAGCCATCATCACTGGGTTTTGAGCATTGGCAATCGCTGAGTTCATCAATACGCCATCGCAGCCAAGCTCCATGGCAATCGCTGCATCAGAAGCCGTGCCGACACCCGCATCAACCAACACAGGCACTTTTGCATTTTCGATAATGAGGCTAAGGGTGTGGCGATTGAGCAAACCAAGACCCGAGCCAATCAAGCTACCAAGCGGCATGATCGCCACGCAGCCCATGCTTTCAAGCTCTTGCGCGACAATTGGATCGTCTGAGGTATAAACCATGACCTCAAAGCCGTCATCAATCAGCACTCTTGCGGCTTTTAAGGTTTCCATGATATTAGGATAAAGGGTTTTTTCATCACCCAAGACTTCCAGCTTAACCAGATTGTGTCCACCCAATAATTCGCGAGCAAGCTTGCAAGTACGAATCGCTGTTTCAGCGTCAAAACAGCCCGCAGTATTGGGCAAAATGGTGTATTTATCAGGGGAGATCACATCAAGCAAGTTGGGCTCGTCACTATTCTGACCGATATTGGTGCGGCGAATGGCGACGGTGACAATTTCTGCTTCTGAGGCACCAATGGCAGCCCCTGTCTCAGTCATATCTTTATATTTGCCTGTACCGACCAACAGTCGCGACGAAAATGTACGACTGCCGACAGTGAAGGTGTCTTGGGAAAGTGGCATAGGGATGGTAGCAGTGGAAGCCTGTGACATAACTGAGAATCCTAATAGCGAGGGTGCAGGGTTGGACAAAAAAATAGCGTTAACAATGTAAGCCGTTAAGAAGCGAGTGTTAATCACTAGTTATTAATTAATAGCCGTCAACTCGTAGATGGTAATTACTGACTGACTGGCTAATTACTGACTAACTAATAGTAACGCATTGTCAGCAAAATAAGAAATCACATGGTAGTCTTATTGAGTATAAAGCGGTTAGCAAATAAGCCAGCCACATAAAATGCTACTCGCTCAAAACAAAATGTTATTATAACAAACTCATGCGCGCTTACTTGCAGTCTTTTTTGCTTTAGTCAATTAGGTGCACAATGCCTTTGTGAAGCATGAAAAGGCTCTTATTTCTGACGTTATGTCTATTTATCAGGTCGACTATATGATGCAACTGCCGTACAGTTTTGCCAAACGCCATCAACTCTTGGTCATTCTTGCTATTGATCCTGAGCTGCCACCGACTTTAGTGCTGACCAAAGCCACGCCGTTGTCAGCGATTAATGAGGCGGTGCGTTTTTTACAGCAGCAGGGCATACGTGGTGTGCCGACTTACGAAAGCGTCAGCACCGATGACTTTGAAAGACGCATGAACGCCGCTTATGCAGGCAATACGGGCGAATCACAGCATATCGCTGCTGGGCTTGAAGATCACCCTGATCTCGATAGTTTAGCGGATAGCGTACCTGAAACTGAAGACTTGATGGATCAGCAAGACGATGCGCCTATTATTCGGCTGATCAATGCATTGCTGTCCGAAGCGATTCGCCTCAACGCCTCAGATATTCATATCGAAACCTTTGAAAAACGTTTGGTTGTGCGCTTTCGCGTCGATGGCGAGTTAAAAGAAATTATCACCCCCAAACGCCAGTTGGCACCGCTATTGGTCTCGCGTATTAAGGTCATGGCAAAGCTCGATATCGCGGAGAAGCGCGTACCGCAAGATGGGCGTATCAGTTTGCGTTTAGCAGGACGAGAAGTAGATGTGCGGGTATCGACATTGCCATCGAGCTTTGGTGAGCGGGTCGTGATGCGTTTGCTCGATAAACAAGCAGGTCGCCTCAACATGACCTATTTGGGACTCTCTGATAATGATTATAGCGAGCTCAAACGCTTAATTCATCGTCCCCACGGCATTATTTTGGTGACAGGGCCGACAGGTTCGGGTAAAACCACCACGCTCTATTCAGCATTGACTGACTTAAACGATCAAACCCGTAATATCTTGACTGCAGAAGATCCGATTGAATTTCAGCTCGATGGTATTGGGCAGACGCAAGTCAATAATAAAGTTGATATGACCTTTGCCAAGAGTCTGCGCGCGATGTTGCGTCAAGATCCCGATGTGGTGATGGTTGGTGAGATTCGCGATTTAGAGACCGCCGAGATTGCAGTACAAGCGTCGTTAACAGGACATTTGGTATTATCAACCTTGCACACCAATACTGCCATCGGTGCGGTGACGCGCTTGCAAGATATGGGTGTAGAGCCATTTTTATTATCCTCATCGCTCATCGGTGTGGTCGCCCAGCGTTTGGTACGTACGCTGTGTACGCATTGCCACACGTGGCAGCCTGCTGATAGCGAACAGGCAAAATTATTTACAGAAATTGGCATACCGTTGGGTGTTGAAGGTTTGGCAGCTGAGGTCATCAATTTACCCAAACCAGTGGGCTGCGATAAATGTAATCAATCGGGTTTTAAAGGTCGTACCGCGATATATGAGGTCGTTCCCGTTGACGACACCTTGCGACGGATGATTCATAGTAATACGGCGGAGTACGAGCTAGAAGAATACGCACGCCAGCAGACACCATCGATACGTGCTGATGGGTTGCGTAAAGTCATTGCAGGCAGGACAACGTTAGAAGAAGTGTTGCGAGTGACCAAAGAAAGCGCACTCACTGATGATATGATTGTATAAAGCGTGATTGATTGTATAAAGCGTGATTGTATAAAGTAGAACGGTTATTGAGTCAAAAGTTAGGTCAATTGACTCAATAACCGCGTCATGGAAAAAGCCAGTTTGGCTTATTTTTAATAGCGTTACTATTTTGCAGCGATGCACTCGACTTCAACGCTAGCACCAGCGGCCAACTCTGCGACACCAAACGCGGAGCGTACAGGGTAGGGCTTAGCCAATTCAGCTTTATAGACTTTATTAAAATCATCAAAGTCATCCATATCTGTCAGCATCACCATACATTTGACGATATCAGACTTTTGATAGCCGTATTTTAATAGCGTGGCATGGATGTTGTCTAAAGCTTGTTTTGCTTCCGCTTTGATCCCGCCTTTGACCAATTTGTCATCTTTAAAACCGATTTGTCCAGACATGTACAAAGTGTCGCCGACACGTACCGCTTCTGAAAACGGATAGTTGCCACCATCACCCAAAAAGACAGGGCTAGATTTCGCAATACTTGCGGTATTAGTTGTGGGCGCGGCATTGGCACTAACGGCAAATCCTAATGAGCACGCAGCTACTAAAAGCGCCTTAGATAGGTTGGTAGTAAATTTATAGTTATGTGTGGACATCGTTGTCTCCTTATTATAATACCAAACCCAAAAAGTACGATTAGCGGCGTCAAACTCGTTTAGTCTAAAATAAGTAGTACGTTCACTCGTCTTTCTGGCTACGCTTATTTTTGTGGATGGTATAAGCTCATGAATCAAACGTACACTATAGATACTATAGGTAAAGCAGAAAATTGCCAAATAGTGCAGTCGCGATTAGGCTCTCGCTTGCTCTAAGCATTATCATCATTTTCGATTGTAGTGTCGTCTGTTGTGGAAGCAGTAACAGAGTCACTAGATTGCTCAGTCTCAGTTTTGGACTTATTGTTTTGTCCTTGGCGACGTGCTTCTAACTCTGATTTCGGCACCCAAGCCCATAGCATTTCAACCACGATAGGGTCGCGATCACTGTCAGACTCGCGGTCATGGATCACGCAAGGAATAACCATCTCGCCTTTTGGGGTGTTTAAAATGTCCAAGCGTTGCTCATCAGACAAGGTTGCCACTGCGGCCACTTGACCTTTTTTAATCGGGCGATAAAAATTAATCGAGTAAGATTTAATCAGCAATACACGGTCAGAAGGTAGGTTTAAACCCAAAATAAAGCCCGTTGCGGTCTCAGCCAGTAAAGTGATGGCAACAGCGTGGATAGAGCCAATATGGTTTTGCACGGCTTTGCTATTATTCAAGCTGACCACGACTTGATTGGGGTCGACTGTTTCATAATAGACGCCCGTCGTGCCCACATACGGCACCACTTTGCCAAAAGCTTTGGATAAAATAGTAGAGCGCGCGCCAGCGGGTAAATATTTAGTCACCGATAAGAGTTTGGTGAATTGATTGTTCACTGGCTTAAGGGTGCTATTGGGTTTTTCGACTGGCGATCTTGTGCTGTCAGTGTTGTTGGCTGGCAATTTATTGGTCAGCTTACTAGGGAGTCTTTTTAATAATCCTGACATACAAAATTCCTTATTTAGGTCAGTTAGATGAGATTTTAGCATGATAAATTTTCATGATAGTGGCAAGTGAGGTAGAGGTTATCGTCACCGCTATTGCGACCATATTACCTTAACCTAAGTGTCACTACTATTATTAGCATGAACTACCGCGCTTATAAAATGCCAGTAACGTAGCCATATAATTAAGGGTAATCAGGGGTAATTAGGAGTGATGAGCGCTTGTGAAATACTTTTAGACGAAGCTATCTGTTAGCTTAAGCTGCTAGCTGTAAAAATAACCATGCTGTAATAGTGGTATTTTAGCACGATTTTATTATTTTTTTGATACCCATTTTGGATGCTGGATGACGTTATGCCCGAGAGAGAGATTCATGAGCCGACCAATATTATTTATACTGGCGTCGCTGGTACTGGTAAAACCTACCAGTTGCTCCAAATTGCTCAGCAATATACCGACTACTTGCCGAGAGCAAACGAAGCTGATTTGCTGGCACAGTTATTACAAACGCTAAGCTGGCGTGATGTGGTATGTTTGGTGTTTTTAGATTTTCACTCTGAAAAACAAGACCTCGTAAAAGTACCTGAAATCGTCAGTCATGAATTTTTTGTCGCCAAAGCCGCACAGAATGCACGTGAGAAAAATTTAAGTAATACGGCATGGTCAGTGCTGCAAATGCACAGTCCCACCAGCTCAAAAACGGTTACGTACAAGAACCGTGCTAGCCAAGCTTACTTTGATAAAGACAATAGCGGGGCATGGTATTTGCTCCCTGAGAGCATGCCATTACTAAAGGATTTATCACAGAAACTAGCAGAGTTTCAGCAGGCGCAGCATGATAATACCGCAAGCCAACACCATGCTTTTAGTGACCAGCGTTTTAGTATGGTCAGTTTCCATCAAGCCTATGGTTACGAAGAATTTGTTGAAGGTATTCGCCCCGTTATGGCGGCATCTGGTCATACGAATTCTCATCAGACGGGCAATAACCAAGTACAGATGAGCTACGCTATTCAAGATGGTGCGTTCCTCAAGCTCTGTCAGCGTGCGGCACGCGACCCTAAACGGCGCTATGCCATGCTGATCGATGAGATTAACCGTGCCAACGTCTCACGGGTATTTGGTGAGCTACTCAGCCTAATTGAAGCAGATAAGCGAGCCGGCACGGCAAACGCTATGAGTGTTAATTTGGCCTACTCTGGGCGCGCTTTTAGTGTGCCAGCCAATGTTGATATCTACGCCACGATGAATACCCAAGACCATTCTTTAGCGCCATTAGACATGGCTTTGCGTCGGCGCTTTCGCTTTATTCACTGTCCGCCAAAGCCAGAGCTGTTATCTATTATCCCAGCTTTTGGCAACGCCAATCAAAGTTTAGAAAGTACTCAGTCAGCAGCATCCATAGATTTGACCAAATTGCTGACAGGTCTAAACAATCGAATTAGCCAAACGTTGGGGATGGAGGCACAATTGGGTCATGCATTTCTGTTTGGTGTACAGAGTTTGGCGCAGCTACAGACCGCATTGATTGAACAAATTATTCCGCAATTGGCACAAGCGGCGGGCGGACAAGTCGCTATCTTGCAGTACGTGTTCAGAGATGAGCAGCAGCCGATGAGGGCGCAGTTTATACAAGATAGTCAAGCGGCAATTAGTCAGCATTTGGATGACGAAATAAATGACCAGACGAATACTATGACACCAAGTCAGTTATTTAGCGGCCACAATGCCTTTTTAGGACAGTCGATGCATACTGGTAGCTATAAGATTAATGAAGATTTTCTCGCAAGGACAGGTGAGTTTACCAATTCATCCGTCTACCAGCGTTTATATTAATAAGGTGACCAAGTGTTCATCAATAGCGTCGCATACGCCCCTACGAATGGTATCGCCAATAACAGTAGCGCCAATAACAATATCACCAATAACAATATCACCAATAACAGTATCGCCAGTAATGTTAATAGCACTACTATGAAGGTGCTTGATACCAATATCATGACGGTATTTGAGCATCAGCGTTTAACGGTTTATGATTTTTTGCAAGCGTCTGATTTTCAGTGGTTGATGGCGCAAGAGTTTGCCGTATTTACTATCAAACGCAAGCAGGGACAATGGCAGCTAAAGGTCGGGCATTATATTGGCATAGTGTTATTGCCCAGCGGTATGACGCTTGAGATTTTGCCCAAGATGATTGCCTCAGCGTCTACCAGTCGCACGCCACAGCAGCAGTCTTATGAATCTCATCAAAATAGCGCTAGCGATATCAGACAAGCCCGTCAATGGGTGCAAAATATGCTGTCCGATTTGATTAATACCAGTAACCAATACCATAGCAAACTGCCCAATACAAAAAACTTAGGTCAATTTAACGCGCAGATGACGCCGCTGCCGCTAAGCGCACCATCGTTGTCGGATTGGCTCGCGCACCAGTTTTTACAGCGTTTGGCACATTATCAACCAACCCAGCATTATCAGGCTCAGGTGGATAACCAGGCAACGCTACAAGGTCGGCTGTTGATCAAAGAGCAACTACGCCGCAATAGCGTACAACCGCATAAGTTCGTCTGTGAGCGCAGTGTGTTGAGCCAAGATATGCTGAGCAATCGCGTGATCAAGAGTGCATTGGTATGGCTGGCACCACTCCTACAAACAGCGATGCCGCCGAAATCCATACAGCTCTGGCAATTAGTGCATGCACTTAATTACCCTGAGCGGCAGCAACTAGAGTCGGTATATCAGCAAGCAAAGCGCCAACTAGCGCTGCAACCCCTGAGTCAGCTACAAGCAAACGCCGCCCAGCAATTGCTAGATTTGGCTTATTGGCTATTGCAGCAGTCAAATATAGAGACAGGCAGCGGTCTTGATACCAACTTATCCTCTAATCAATCTTCATCAAGACCACGTTTGTGTCTGTTGATTGATATGAATCAAGCTTTTGAGCAATGGGCAAGCCTACGTATCGCATCGATGTTTGAGCAATTAAATTTAAATTATAACGCACTGCATCAAGCACAAAGCGTGTGGCTAAATGATGCAGAAGGGCAGGCCTGCTTATCTATCCGTCCGGATTTACTTATTTATCAGATGCCGAATAATGATATTCGTGAGGATAAAAGCGGTAGAAAAACTCCCTATAAAAATAGCCATGGCACGGCTAGTGCAAAAAAAACGCGTAACTACAGCCATGTGATCGACATAAAGTGGAAGCATCTGAGCCATTCAGGAGCGATCAGTGCCAGTGATGCCTATCAGTTGACCAGTTATGCGCAAGCGTATCAAGCAGGACAGGTGTGGTTGGTCTATCCGGTGCAAGGTAACATCAGGCAACCGGTAGCACTCAGACAACAAGTTCAAGGAAGCAGCGATAGTGACAGCAAGCCCTCAAACGTGGCAAAGCTGTGGCTTGTGCCTTTTGATGTCTTGAGTGGCACGTTGAACGGTAAGCTCCCGCAAGAATGATAGACGCTATCATTGCTGTGTTTCACTAACCATGACTCGCAGCGAAAAACGGCTATTCAAAACAATTTCAATAAAATTTGGTTAATTTATGAATTAATTGAAAATAGGTGTTGACAGCATCGTCTTTTCCCCTTAATATGTGCACCTCGATAGCGAGGAACATTAAGCAGTTAGCGGCATTGCCGATAACGAATTAATCAACTTAACTATCGTGATAATAGAGAATTTCGGAGTGTGGCGCAGTTTGGTAGCGCATCTGGTTTGGGACCAGAGGGTCGTAGGTTCGAATCCTATCACTCCGACCATCTATTTTAAGAGCCTTACAGGCTTTTTTTTATGTATAATGATATTGTTTTTGATGTTATAAGTTTCTAATATTATAAGCAGATCAAAATTTGTAAAAGTCCTTTAAGAGCGCCTGTAGCTCAGCTGGATAGAGCATCTCCCTTCTAAGGAGGTGGCCGCAGGTTCGAATCCTGCCAGGCGCACCATTTAGCCTGCAAATCTTGCCTTCCTTGGCAAATAGTTATGGCGGTTGTAGCTCAGTTGGTAGAGCCCCGGGTTGTGATCTCGGTTGTCGTGGGTTCGAGTCCCATCAGTCGCCCCATTTTATTTAGTACTATTTTCTATTTATCTTATTTATACATACTGATTGCCCTCGTTGGCATTTTTTTTCGTCTGCATTTTTTACTTCTCTATTTTTTCAATTCTCTGACCATTTTCTTCTGGTTAGACGATCGCGTGTCACCCCTTACTTTTCGCTCATGCCGTGTTGGTTTTTTAAATCACCAACGGATTTATTAGTCGCTAATTTTCTTATCAGTGTTTTGTCACCAATATTTTATAAGCACAGTTGATTTTGACAAAGCTTAATTTTAACAAAGCTTAATTTTGATAGGGCTTGGCTTTTATTTAGTCATATATCCCTACTTCTTTTAGGGTAAACTGCTCATTATTAAGTAAATATAAACTATTCATTAAAAATTTAGAATAATGATTTGATGGTATGAGTGAGGGTGGCTAATTTAGAGTACTGAGCCTTATTAATGTTGCTAATATTAAATATTGCTACAGAGGCAATAAAGGACGGTATTTCTACAAATTCGGGTTCGATATGTGTTTAGCGTACGTATAATTTTAAGTGTAGTCCACGATAAGTGATTTCTCTTGTGTAATATCTCTTAGGTGGTTTATTTTGCAGGGTTAAGATCAACTGCCATAGATTATTGAGGAAGTCATTGATGGACGCACTGAGTGTATTGCTACAAAATGTGCATTTGTTTGAAACAAAATATTATCGTTTAAATGGTTCTGGTAATTGGTCGTACTCACTGACCAGAAAAGACACCATTCTATTTTATTTGGTGATGTCAGGTAGCTTTTGTATCGATGTGGGCAATGGCTTACGAGAGGCACATGCTGGCGACATCATCATGGTTCCCAATGCTTATCAACATGTCAGTTATGCGCTGAGTCATCATGGGAATGATGCCAAGCCGTTGGATGAGCTGCTCACTAATTGCAAAGACAATACGCTTGATATGATAAGTGACGGCGATGAGAAGTCATCGTTGATACTAATTGAGTGCAAATACGACAAAGAGATGGTTAATCCTTTATTGTCGGTGTTGCCATCGATATTGCCTGAGATCAATAATGACACCGATGGTCGGTTTGAGGTCATTGATGTAGAGATTAAACTTTTAACCCTAGAATCTCAGCATGAGCGCATGGGCAAAACGGCAGTGATCAATCATTGGGCAAGTATTATGATGATTGAGTGTTTGCGCGTTTATATCGAAAGCATACCTGAGGCAACAGACAATTGGTTAAAGGCGATGAAAGATCCGTTTTTAACCAAAGCGCTAGCCGCGATGCATAATGCACCGAGCCAAAATTGGACGATTCTGACGCTTGCTGAGGTCGCTGGCATGTCACGCTCCAGCTTTGCCCAGCGCTTTAAAGATACTGTCGGTATGCCGCCACTGACCTACTTAATCGATTATCGCTTGCGTTTGGCCGCCCGTTATTTACGTTTGCAGCAAAACAGTATCAGCCGTATCAGTGAGCTGGTCGGTTATGCGTCGGACTCGACCTTTAGCCAAGCCTTTAAGCGCGTCTACGGGGTGTCGCCAAAAGCGTATCGCCAGCAGTATCAAAGACAGTTGCTGGCTTAGTGTCTGACAGCGTCTTTAATCCAATCACAATAACATCATCGCAAAAACACCATCGCAAAGCGTTAAGGTTGAATATTCGACCTTAACGCTTTTTTTGTTTTATATATGCTTGAATATTGAATATTCTCACTCGATAACGAAACCTAAATGGCGTCATTTGATTAAGAGTCTTTTGCTGTTGTAAAGCTGACAATGCGCTTAGGTTCAGGTACTATGGAGTGATGAGTCGCCTAGGTGCGACCACTTGCTTCTAGCGCTTTATATCTTACTGTCTGGCAGTGATATATGGTGACTCAAGCGATGTTTATTTTTGAAGCTGATGGTGTGTTATGACTGAACCGACCGCAAAACCAACTGCAAAATCGTATGACCAAAAGGGCGCTTCTACGTTTGCCAAAAATAGCAGCAGTATCGATAAAAATGATATCGGACACAATCAGCCTCTGTCAGAAGATAAGCTAAAAAATAAGGTAGCGATTTTGCCTGATAAAGCAGCGTTGTTGGCATTATTTACCTTGCCCGCTTCTGAAAATGTAGGGAGTGAAAGCGCAAGGATTGACGGCACAGGTATCGAAAACGCAGAGACTAACAGAACTGCTGTCAACGAAACCAATATTGCCGAGCAGCGTGTGGCGCTGTATCGTGCCCAGCACGAACGTACGCGGTTACTTTATATGGCGTCTGCCGCCACGCGACCCACTTATTTGGTGCAAACACTAAAAGCACAGTTCGCCGAATATCAACAGTATCTACTCGCCCAGCAGCTTGATAAACGCGGTCTAATGGATACCGATGCGCTTGAAAGGCTTTGGCAGCAGCTGCATGTGGTCGATGATATTATCGCAGATATCGTGCGCCATATGCCCGCGCAGCAGCCAGCGGGCTGGCAGCTAACCATGCAGGATGGTCACAATCCATTGCGTTTCGCAACGGTTGGCAAGCTTAAACACGGCAAGCCTATCTTAGAGCAGGCCAGTCTCAACAGTTATGTACTCAGTCACTTTGGCGTCAGCAGTTTTACCTATGACCGTGGTTATTACATCGGTCATGTCGTCGGCTATTTATTCAGTTGTTATTTTTGCGCCCATTTGTCTGTTAGCTATAGCGTGACGTCGCTTGGGCAGCAGGTCGTTGCCGATTATGAGTATGCCAGTCTTGAAACCCCGCATATGGTGCGGTTGCTACAGGGCTTGGACAGTTATTGTAAAAAACGTATCTATCAGCTGGCAGTCATCTGTGCGCGGCTTAGTGTTTTCGCCAGTGACAAACGCATTGAGAGAATGTTGATCGCTGAAGTGAATGATTTTGATAAAAAATTGCAACAGCAGCATCTGGATGTTTTATTATTACAAGGCTTGATGCCTGATAATAATGACTCAACGCCCCTGTTTTAAGTGGTTTTTTATCTAAGCCAGCCATTATTTAAGCATTGATATTTAAGCATTGATATTTAAGCATTGATATTTAAGCATTGATATTTACGCACTGATGCAACCCTTTTTTGACTACTTTAGGATATCCGCTGCTATGCCCGCTTATCATTATAAAGCGCTCGACGACCACGGCGGTGTCCAAAAAGGTTTACTTGAAGGGGATTCTGCGCGACAAGTACGCCAGCAGCTGCGTGATAAGCAGTGGACGCCCGTTGAGGTTAGTGCAGTCAATGACAGACAAAATCAACATAAAAGCCGTTATAAAAAACCGTCTGCTTATGAGTTGGCGCTGCTCACCCGTCAATTATCAGTATTACTCGCGGCTGGTATTCCGCTTGAAGAAACGCTGGCCGCCGTCGCCAAGCAATCACCAAAAACCCATATCAAATCCTTAATGCTTGCCGTGCGTTCGCATGTTTTAGAGGGCTTGAGCCTCGCCCGTGCGTTGCAGCAAGCGGCCAGTTTTCCACCGTTATATATCGCTACCATTGCTGCTGGGGAAAAGTCCGGTCATTTGGATTTGATCCTGAATCAGCTAGCAGACTACACCGAAAACCGTTTTGCGCTGCAAAAGAAAATCCAAGGCGCGATGGTTTATCCGATTGTGCTCATGGTAATGGCAGTCGGGGTAATCATGGGTCTGATGAGCTTCGTGGTGCCCAAAATCGTCAAGGTTTTTGAGCAGTCTGAGCAAGCCCTACCTTTGATTACCCAAATCGTACTTAGCCTATCGAACATCATTACCCAGTGGTGGTGGCTGATGCTGCTAGTACTGTCAGGGACGGCGTTTTTGTTCTATCGCTTTGCTCAGACACAAGCAGGTAAGCTGACGATAGATAGTGTCGTGCTTAAACTGCCGATATTGGCGCGGCTATCGAAGGGACTTAATGCCGCACGCTTTGCCAGTACCCTTGCGATATTGGTGCGCTCAGGCGTACCGCTGATTGAGGCACTACACATTGGCGCTGCCGTTGCGACCAACTTGCATATTCAAAAAACCATTATCACTGCTGCCGATAGGGTGACAGAAGGCTCAAGCTTATCCAGTCAGTTAGAAAAATCTTCATACTTTCCGCCGATGATGGTACAGATGATCAAAAGTGGCGAGAACTCAGGCGAGCTTGAAAACATGCTCAGCCGCGCGGCCAATATGCAAGAAGCGGAAGCCACCAACTTTATTAGTACTTTGCTGTCATTACTTGAGCCTTTGATGTTAGTGTTGATGGGTGTGGTGGTCATGATTATTGTGATGGCAGTGATGCTACCGATTGTGAATATGAATGATTTGGCAGGCTAGCTAATATCTTTCTAAACCTTGCGCCAGCTTTCTTAAGATTTGCTTACTGTTGTATATTGTTGACTGAGTCGCATTTTTGCTATGGCAAACTCAAGCACCACGTTATAGTGAAAGCGGGTCAAAATTACTCTCATCAATGTCAGCCGTTACTGAATACTGGCTGTGATGACAATATGAGCGCAGCGCTGGATAAAAATAAAACCATGGTTTATAGTGATAATCGTCTCAAGACTAATCAATACAACTTGACTGCCATTTTACGATTTAAATTACTCTGATCCCAAAAGCGATGATAAAAGCGATGATTATGATTGACAACCTTCAAGGAAAGACGGTGCCGCAACGTGAGATAAACCAAGCTCCTTTGGATACCATGGGTGAGCAAACGCCATTATCGGTGCAGCGCCGTCCAGCAAAAACGCATTACCAGTCAGGATTTACCCTTATTGAGATTATGGTCGTCATCGTGATCTTGGCGATTCTTGCTGGTTTGGTAGTGCCAAAAGTGGTTGGGCAAAGCGATAAAGCGCGTGTCAAAACCACTGAAACCGCACTAGCTACCGTATCGAATGCCCTTGATATGTATAAGGTGGACAACTCACGCTATCCGACCACTGCTCAAGGTCTCGATGCTCTGACGACACCGCCTGCGGATGCCAAAAACTATCCTGATGGTGGCTATATCAAAGGTGGCTATCCAACCGATGGTTGGGAGAGTGAGATGCAATATGTGGCACCGGGTAATGAAGGTCGCCCTTATGATTTATTCTCGTTAGGGGCAGATGGTCAGCAGGGCGGTGAAGGTCAAGATGCTGATATTTATGCCAAGTTATAAACCATTTAGCGCCACTGCCAATAAAAAATAACTGGTAGCGGTTTTAAACAACAGGATCTACGACCTCACGGTTAATGATCGATGTATATCAATCAATAAGGCATTATTGGTTGATATTTTTTATGCATTGGTCAAAAAAATCCGACGTTATTTCGATATATGATCAACTTAAAATAAAATCAACACGCCCTAATAGTTATGTGCGACTGGTATAAATTTCGCTTGCTTGCTGCTATCACAGAGGCTACGAAAAATTCATCCCAGTCGCGCTGTATTTTTTTAAAGTAATTCCACTATAAGTCGATAGGTTCAGCGCTAATCGTAGCGCTGGGTTTTGAGTGCTAACCCAGCCAACTTCTAAACATTGAAAGCAGCAATCAAAGGTAGATAACCATGCCAATTAATACGCCATTCTCCAAAAGGCTAACAAGCAAAGCAATAACAATCAAAGCTACTGCCAAAAAACCTTACTTATTGTCTTTCATTTTGTTGGGTAGTACGCTACTGACTGGACTGACAGCGACTTCCATGACGGTACAAGCAGCAGGATTGAGTGACTTGTTTAGTAATAATAATAGTGCCTCGCAGTCGAAGTTTTTGCCAGTCGATCAAGCTTTTCAAGTTGTCAGCAGCACCAAAGCCACCTCTAAAGGCACGCGTTTATCGATCGCTTTTGAGATTACTCCGGGTCATTATGTCTATAAAGATAAGCTCACTTTACGTTTTCCTAAGGGAGTGAGCGCCACGCCGTTTACGTTTAATCAGTCACCTGTCTCAATCGATGATCCAACTTTTGGCAAGGTACCTGTATTTACGCAAAGGAGTGTGATCGCAACCACGACTCTGATTACCAGCAATGGCAAAGGCGCCAAGAATGTGCCCGTTATTATCGGTTGGCAAGGGTGTGCAACAGCAGGATTATGCTATCCGCCAGAAAAAGTTAAAACGAAGATAAACATTGCTGCGACACGCAGATAACACGCAGACAAACAGCAAGCAGGTTGATTCAAGTATCGGTAATAATAGGTAGCCATTCATGTCCATCAAGACATTACGAAAATCCTCATCATTCAGCGCCACCACTCGTCAAAGAAAATCATATGTCTTAGCGCTTGCTATCGCTAGTGGTTCATTACTTACCGGTCTGACAACGACCTCGATGACGGTGCAAGCGGCTGGGCTTAGCGACCTCTTTAGTAGCGATAAAAGTGCTGGGCAGTCGAAATTTTTGCCAGTAAATCAGGCGTTTCAAGTCAGTACTGATAGTACACCTACCAAATCTGGTACGCGTTTATCAATTAATTTTGATATCACTCCTGAGCATTACGTCTACAAGAAGCAAATTAAGCTCACGCTACCTGCGGGTGTGACGGCTGCGCCGTTCACCTTTAGCCAAACACCCTATTCAATGGATGATCCAACTTTTGGCAAAGTGTTGGTGTTTGATCAAGCAAACATGATCGCTACCACCACATTGACGAATAATAGTGGCAAGAATATAGATAACGCCGCTATTGTCGTCGGCTGGCAGGGCTGTGCGAAAGCTGGACTATGCTACCCACCTGAAAAGATTAATACGACTGTCGATATCGTAGCCACATCGGCACAAATAACGGCAGACAATGCTAGTGCTGCGAACAAAGAGGCTGCGTCTAATGGCTCTACCGCAAACAACAGTTCTGCGAGTACAACCAATTCAACTATAAACTCTAACACGACATCAGAAGATACTGCTGCAACTGATCTTGACAATGCTTTGCCTGATAAAGAGCAAGCACTGACAGACGATGGTGCTATTGATTATGATCTAATTGATGATAGCGCTGTAGAGTATGACTCTTTGGGTGGTAGTGCTGCGGCGAATACGCTCTCTGGAGCAGATAGCAACGTATCGGGTGAGGCGACCAACAGCGACAACGTATTATCTAATAACTTTATCGACAACGATCCCTTTGGTTTGGCGAGCCATCCTTGGCTAGCATTTGGCTTGCTATTCTTAGCAGGTTTGGGTTTGGCATTGACGCCTTGCGTGCTGCCAATGTTGCCCATCGTTGCTAACATCGTTGCCCGTCAGAAAAATCCAACAGTCAAAAAAGGCGTGATTTTAACGACCAGTTATGCGATAGGAGTCTCTATTGCCTACGGTCTTTTGGGCGCGGTGATTGCTGTCTTTGGCGAGTCATTAGGTATCATCGGTTGGCTACAAAACCCCATTATCTTAATCAGCTTTGCCATTGTATTCGTTTTGCTAGCACTCTATATGCTCGGTGTCTTTACGATTCGTCTACCGCGCGCCATTACCAGTAAAATGCAAGGATTAAGCCAAGCCGGTGATAGCAAGTTGGGCAGTACAGGTGGTAGCTTGGTTGCTGGTTTCTTATCAGCCTTAGTGGTATCGCCTTGTGTCTCTGCACCATTGTTCGGGGCATTACTGGCCGTCTCGACCATCGGTAGTCCGCTATTAGGGTTTGCCGCATTATTTATGCTGGGCTTTGGGTTGTCCGCACCGCTGATCCTAATTGGGGCAACGCAAGGCAAAATCATGCCAAAAGCTGGTGAGTGGATGAATTGGGTCAAGCTGGGCTTTTCTTTATTGTTATTTGCCGTGGCATTGTTAATGATTGAGCGCGTCTTTATCTCACCAGTCATGCTATTGGTCTGGGCGCTATGGTTTATGGTCGTGGCGACATGGGCATGGAGCTGGATAGGCAAGGGTCGTATGCTGACCCAAGCATTGGGTTTGATTGCAGGTATTTGGGCGACGACACTGGTTATCGGTGCAGCGTTGGGTAACGATGATAGTCTGCATCCACTGGCCTCACTAACTTCCCCTATGATGGCGCAAACGACTGGCCAGACGACTGGCGTGAGTAATGCCAGTAGCAATGCTAATGATGTGCGCATTACCACTCTTGCGGAGCTGGATGTGATTACCGCAGCTAACCCTAAAGTGATTGTCGATGTCACTGCCGAATGGTGTATTGAGTGCCGTATTATGGACAAAAACCTATTCCACAATCGTCCGATACAGATGCAGGATTGGCAATTGGTGCGCTTAGATATCACGGAAACCACAGATGCTTCAAAAGCTATCTTGGCGCGTTACCAATTGTTTGGTCCACCAACGCTATTGTATTATCAAGACGGTCAATTGGTGAATAAGCAAGTCGGTGAAATCGGTCGTCAAGAGTTTGAGCAAACATTGACGGAATTGAATAAGACACAGTAAATGTGATGCTCTAAAGAACGATCAATTTAACTAAGAAATACATCGATGAGCCAGCGTCTCCCTCAGCCGAATAAGTTGAGGGAGACGCTGGTTTTTTTATACCGATTTCTTAATATATCCTCAGCGTCTTATTTCTTAACAATGACCGCATTTACTATTTAAGAGAAGGATTTGTCATTATGGCTGTTAAGTCATTATTAATTGAGTCTATGCTAGATTAAGTCTTGATAACGCTAGTATAATGGCAGTAATTTTATTACAATAACGCAACAATGTTCAAGCAGCAATGCTATGGCCGATGGCTACCAAAACTGGTTATGAGCGACACGCCCCAATAATTTTCAATCACATATCTATATCACTGACGACCAACTTTAGCTTAGCTATTATTGATGCTACCTGCATTAGACAATCTACTGGCTTCAATGCCAATCATGACAAAGGACACTTATGTTTGCTCCTCTTACACCCCAGCATCAGACTCGAAGCCTTATGGCTTTAGGGTTTGGGTCAAAGACTCAGCTGAGCATCGCTATGGGTATCGCTTTAAGCTGTACGGCTTTGCAAGCACAAGCGGCGAATGACGGTCAGGTTTATAATGAGATACCTGTTGCAGAAGCTATGCTTGAATATGACAATGACAACTCTCCACAAGTGGTCTACGAGCGTCTAAAAAACCCTAATACGCCTATTGATCGTAGTAAGCTGCCGAGTAATGACTTTGTCGCCAAGCAGGCGAAGTTGTTTTTTGAATGTACACAAGTACAGACCAGTTCTGCCCGTCTGGCCTGCTTCGATAAGGTAGCTGAGCAAGGCGAAACGCCAAGCTACACGAGCACCAAACAACCGCTAGATTTGGCAAAAACCTTCAAATCGACCATTTCAGGTAACCCGCAAGTCGTCTTTGCTGAAGAGAATACCACGAGTATTGTGCAGGCCAATAATACCGATACAGGTTTACTGGCCAATCAGTCAGATTCTACTGAGAGCTTAGATACCGTTGGACTGACGCAAAGAGAAGCAGAAGTCTTAGAAAACGTAGGCGTCACGCAAGGCGATATCGAAAAGTATACGCCGCTTAGTTTGTCTTATGACCTTGATAAGAACAGCGAGCGTGGTACTTGGACGGTCAGACCTTATCGACCAACCTACGTGTTACCGTTATTTTATACGTCTGATCCCAATTTAAATCCAGGGACACCGTCTCAAGAAACAGAGTCTTTCTCTGCAAATGACATACGTGAGACTGAGCTGAAGTTTCAGTTGTCTTTAAAGACTAAAGTTGCTCAAGATTTATTCGATACCAGTGCAGATTTGTGGTTTGGTTATACCCAAGAGTCGCATTGGCAGGTTTATAACGAAGATAACTCGCGCCCATTCCGTGCGACTGATTATCAGCCTGAAATATTTTTGACCCAACCAGTAGCAGCTGACCTACCTTTTGGTGGCCGTCTACGTATGTTAGGTGTCGGTGCTGTTCACCATTCTAATGGACAAGACGATCCGTTATCACGCTCATGGAATCGTGCTTATTTGATGGCCGGAGCGGAGTGGGGTAAGCTTTCAGTTATACCGCGTCTATGGGCTCGCGTGAACAGCGATAATAGCAGCGATGATGACAATCCAGATATCGAAGACTATATGGGTTATGGCGATATCAAGTTCTTGTATGATTTGCCTGATCAGCAGAGCCTTAGTGGTACCCTGCGTTATAATCCAAGCACGAACAAGGGCGCTGCACAAATCGACTATATCTATCCGTTGTCAGAAAACGTCAATGGAATGGTGCAGTTGTTCCAGGGTTATGGCGAGTCTATCATCGATTATAATCATGAAAACACATCTATTGGCTTTGGTATCGTGCTTAATGATTGGAAGGGTTTTTAGTATCAATACTCATCCTGACCATAAAGCATGTACCGCTTAGCGCCTTACCAAACCGGACTATGGCTGGCAGAGTATCTGAGTATACGCTGCCAGTTATGCCGTGTTCACCAAAGCGTGTCACAGTCTCAGCTGATACAAGACCAGCTCATACAATCTCAGCCAACAAAATCCCAAATAGTAGAGTCACAGTACTCATCAAATACCGCTAATTCTGCATCTGGTTCTTTGCCTAACAATCATTCCTCTATTGCCAATCTGCGCTATTTTTTTGATAAGCGTTTAGATAGCGGTCTGCTTTGTCCGCATTGTCATCACAGCATAAGCTGGTTACCTAAACCCTTTCAGGTAGACATGTCTGCTGGCAGTACATTATCTATCCAAGCAGCGACCTATTACGATTATCCGATACGCCAAGCGATTCGTGCGTTTAAGCATCACGAAGATATGACCAAGCTGTCACTATTGCTACACGCTTTGCGTCAACTCCCACGCCCGCACGGCTGTCATCACGACAACAGCGTAATTGTCGCCATGCCGACCACCGCTCAACGCCTGATCAAACGTGGCTTTGACCCCGTTAGTATTTTATCAGCGCACCTATCCAAACATTGGCAAATACCGCTATGGCATGGGGTGCAGCGTATAGATGACACTATCAGTCAGCAAGGACTGACGCGTGCTGAACGCTTGAGTAATTTAGACAACGCTTTTGCATTAATTGAAAGTCCACCTGCTAAGCGCTTGATATTATTTGATGATGTCGCCACCACCGGTGCCAGTCTGCAAGCGCTAGGGCGTGCATTACATAGCTTGTCTGGCATCACCTCCCTCAATAACGCTCCAACCTCTCATAAACATCCTATTATTGCTTATGCTCTAGCGCATGGTAGTCAGTCATAGAAGTATTCTCATTCGATTGATAGCTACTATTATGTTGCTAATGTGTTACCTTATCGCTATATTATGAATATACTCTAGCTAAATTTGTTGTTTCTCTGTGCATTACTTTATAGCTGTTACTACAACGCTATTTATGAATAAAAATGGAATAAAAATTGCAGGAAAACTGTACAAATTATTAAAGATATTAGATGAGCGGCACAGACTTTACCACCATAAAAACTAGGTGCTCAGCACCATTAAGAAACTAGGGCTACATACAGCCATAAATAGGATTTGATGTGAACGCATCTGCGAAAAATCTACCGCACCCATTACGAATGACCAGCTCAGGATTTACCCTGATCGAGCTGATGGTAACGATAGCTGTGCTTGCTATTATTGTCGGTATTGCAGCGCCTAGTATCAGCAATCAGTTGGCCAATCAGCGTGTTAAGTCGACGGCTGCGACTCTAGCTAATGCGCTAAAGGAAGCCAAGGTTGAGAGTATTGTCCGTCGTCAGAATGTAACGGTTGTATATACTGACACCAGTACACCTAAAACGATTAAATTGCGCGCCAATAATACCGATATATTTAGTTATAATATTAGTGATAAGAGCACTGTTACCCAAACTATTACCCCGTCTACTGTAACCAGTATTGCTTTTCAACCAAACAAAAAAATAGTTGGTGGTGCTACAGTAGTATATACCATCTGTGATAGCGGCTCTAACAGTGAGACGCCCAAACAAGTAAAACTTACTAATATTGCTAACGTTAATACTATAAGTGCTGGGAGCTGTTAATGAAGATTGGAGCCACACAGGCAGGTGTAGGATTAATAGAGGTGATGGTGGCATTACTATTGCTGGCTGTGGCTGTGTTAGGGTTCAGCGCCATGCAAATGTCAGCGATAAAAGCAACCGACGAAAGCCTTATGCGTACTCGCTCTTTAGCTATCATGCGAGGTGGAGCAGAGGCTATGCGTAATAATCCTAGCGGTATTGCTGCTTTCAAAGCAGCGATAAATGGCTCGTCAAACGCTATTAATATTGATGGAGGAAGCATAACAAAAGACAACTGTATAACAAATGCAACTACGGCACCCATCGCCGCGCAGACCTGCACGATCAACCAAATGGCAACGCGTGATGGATTATTATTAAAATCGTATGCAAGCGCCAATGATATTAATATAGGTATGGTTCCCAACGGCTGTCCAGGCACATCAGGCAAGCAAGAGTTACAGTGTTTCGTGGCCAGCTGGGGTGATACGAAAGTTACATTAGATGATACTGCATCTGATGCTTGTGCCAATGCAAATGGCAGTTATAAAAATGGCGCAGAGTGCTTTATTATGGAGGCATACTGATGTCATATAATCATCAAAAAATAAATCTGAATAATCGTCAGGTAGGTTTCACCTTAATAGAGTTGATGATTTCTTTGGTACTCGGTTTAATCGTGTCTGCAGCGGTCATCCAAGTATATTTAATAAATGTAAAAACAAGTAGTATTCAGTCCAGTGGTAGCGAATTACAAGATGCGAGCGTATTTGGGTTACAGCAATTAGAAAAAAGCATTCGCTTAGCCAATCTTGGTAACCCAACCACTAGAATTGATGGCACTACGCCTAATGGTGGTATTGTTTTAACAGGTCTTAATATTGGCATTCCGATTACACCTACTCCTTATCCTAATACGGGGTATCTAACGAGACGTGCAGGAGATACTACTGTTGGTACTAATGGCTGGTCAGGTATATCCAATACCAATACCAATAGCGATCAGTTGACTATTCAATATACCAACATCACAGGCTCTCCAATGACAGATTGCGAAGGTGCAGGTGCGGCTGTTAATGACATTGTTATTGAGCGTTATTTCTTACGTAAGGCAACCGGGGATACCAGTACTGGTGCTATCAAAGACTTAGTATTGGCATGTGATGCAGGGCGCGTTAATACCGCTGGTGGAATAGTCATTGTGACTCCATCAAGTGATTCACGTAATTTTGGTCAAGCAGGGCAAGAGTTTATTGTCAATGTCGATCAGTTTAAAGTGCTATTGGGTATACAGTACACAACTGGCGCTAATGCAGGAAGAATGATTTATTTACCGAGTAGCGCTTATCTGAATATAACGGCTGACAAACCAGTAGTAACTGCTGTTAAGGCTGGTTTAATTGTTCATGGTAGTACACCTGTTATAGGAAGTGCTGAACAGTCTGAATTTGCTTTGTTAGGGCAATTACCGGCAGATAATAAGCTAAAGACAGATACTAGCAGTACAAAGAAAGTTCGGACCACCTATCAAACCACAACGTTATTGCGTAACGCTCGTGTCGTAAATCTAACTAGCCCATAGCGTATTGGTAAGGAGACTCAAAGTGACTCGATACCGCGATTCATCAAGTTCGACACAAAAAGATATCAATATGGCATATCGGAGTACCGAGAGAGGTGCGACATTGATAGTGGTCTTGTTATTTTTAGTGCTTATTATGCTAGCAGGTGCAATAGCGGTTAGACAAAGTACGACTGACCTTAAAGTGGCGACCAGTGACCAAATTAACACTGTATTACTACAGTCAGCAGATAGTGCTAACCAAAAGCTAGAGGTAATGGTGAATGGGAGCGCAAACTCTACTGGATACAGAGATGTAACGAGTGCTACAGGGGCATTGGGTCATTTTTTATTATTTGAAGACAATAAAATTAACGAGTTTATTTATTGCTTTAACCCTCGGACACAAAGCTATCTAACAAACAGCGCGACCGTTAGAGCACCTGCTGGCGGGTATGTGGATGGATTGAATAATGGTGTTTGTGATTACACCGATGCAGCTGATTATACCAGTGCTAGACAAGCCGTGATGACGCAGATGAGTATTACAGTTACGCCTCCTAGTGCCAATGCAAAGCCGTTTGAATCTGTTGTTCTTGGCAAAGAGATTGAGGATAGAACCAGTAAGAAGTATCAGTTCGATATCAGACCAACTTCTTCACTCCCCGCTTATAGTGAACCAAAATCAGGCTCTGATAAATGTTTTGAGCAAACCAGTATTGCCTCCAACGTAGCTGCTGGGAAAAAATCATTAAATGGCTGTCTGTTAGCGGCTAACACACCCAGCAAAACGCTGTATGAGCAAGCGGATGTCGAAAACCTTTCTTCTTCTACCAAATGTTATCCGTTTGGCAGAGGGACACTAAATCCGCTGTGTGTACTAGCTACAACGCCTTAACTTGCTTATTCATTACACCGATATAATATAAGGATAGAGTCATGAAACGACTGAATAATGTATCGCCAATCAGTGGCAAAGTTGCGTTACCTTTAAAGCACCTAGTCGTTGCCATGGCTACCATGATGGTAATGCCAATCTCACAGGCAGATATAGCAAACAAAAGAATCGGCGATCTAGAGATTTATAAAGCGGCAGAGGGCGGTAAGACTACTATTACCATGATGTTGGATACCTCTGGTAGTATGGCGGCAAATGTGACCACAGGGGCCTGTGACCTACCTTCCGGAGTCTCTTCTCTTGGTGTCAAAACAGAAAATTCCTCAACCACGCCATCTTATATTAAAAGATACTGTGAGACTAGAAAGTTTTTTTACCGCAACAGAGGCAGCAAATGGTACATCTGTGGTGAAAGCGATGGTTTAGGTAGTTTTAGTTTTGGAGGTACAGAATGTGATGTTGAGATAGCTGCTCCGTCGACTAGTGGATTTAAGTCTGGAACTAATGATGGCAATACCTATTACTTCAAAGATGATGTTCGATCTTATGACCGTTTGACTCGTCTAAAAGATGCATTATTTACCTTAATGGACAATACTCAAATAGATGCCAGTAAAGTGGCTATTGGTATTGGTCAATTTTCTACTCAAAGTGGTAGGAACAACGCATATATTAGTGCCGATGGAACGAGCGGCAAAATAGTGGTACCCGCAAGACTTCTCAATCAATCCCAACGAAATGAGATCAAAGCAGCTGTTGCACCATTGATTGGCGAAAACGGAACGCCAACTGCCAATGCTTATGCAGAGGCTGGCGCTTATATGTTAGGTAAGAATACATCTGCTTCAATTACTCGTCCAAGAGAGTTCTTTGTCAGCGTAGGGGGAAACTCTTATCGCGTGTGTAACTCTTGGAATGAGACCAGTGATGTGTCTAGATGTAACGGTCTCACTAGCGAAACAGTAACTCGATCTTCAAATGGCTATACGATCAAAAGATGTAGCATATATACAGGTAATAACTGTCTATTACAAGACACAACTCAAAGTTCAGAAAATTGGGGCTTTAGTGGTTTTGCTAAATCTACTACAAATTCTATATCTGGATCTAATTATATTAGTCCACTTTCATCACCTTCTAGCTGTGATGGGCGTGGTATATATTTCTTGACTGATGGCGAACCAAATAGCTCTCCCAACGCTTTGCCCTTAATGAGATCTGCTTTAGGATCATCATCATTCAACTTACCGTCAGTCACATTGCCTAGCGGTAGTCAGAATAGTAATGGTATGCCCGAGGTTGGAGCATTTGCCAAAGCATTACGTGACTCGACAATTAGCCCATTAGGTACAGATCAAGAAATCTATACAGCAGTCGTTGGTTTTGGTTCAGCATTTGATGTTGATGATTCAGATATCGTCAACCTCCCTTATACCAACCCAAAAACGGGTATTACAGCAAATCGCGATTTTTACAACTGCGAAAATATCACAAATATTGATGCTAGAAATGCTTGTAACTGGGGTGAGAAAAAACATCCGTCTTTACTAGGGGTTGGTGGGTTCGGTGAGGGTGGCTTCTATTCAGCGCAGTCTACAGAGGATATTGTCAATAGTATTATCACCTTCGTCGCTGATTTGAACCAAACCTTACCGTCGGTACCATCAGGTACGATTATTATACCTGATGACCCTTATCGTGCCGATAGTCAACTCGCTGTTGCCTATTACCCTACGTTACAACCCAAAGTAGCTGAAAATGCAGTCATTTGGGAAGGTAATCTAAAAAAATACACCCTAAATGAAGGTACCTTATATGGTAAGGGTAACGCCAAGCTATTCAAAAGTATCGCAGGTGATTTGGATCCAGAGACCCAAGATATGTGGTCAGATAAAAACTATACCAATGCCAATGGTGTAGGTATCAACGATAAGGTAGAGTCTGGTGGTTTTTATGCGCAATTAAATACACCAGCCACTGGCGTCACCTCAGTTAGAACACTTTATGTCGAAGACTGGGAAAACTCATCTACTAAAAAACCAGTTTTAAGAAAAGTAGGGGTGAGTGTTGCTGGTAAGGTAGTAGTAGATGGAGTGGCTTTGACGAATACTACATTTAAAGATACTGCTACCTATAATGAAGCAACGTTAAGAAAGTTATTGAATTTCTTAGGATTCGATATTCTTTCGAGTGCAGCTGTAAAAGACATGACACTTAGCACAGCTAATGTATCGAAAGCTATCAAGGTGCTTGGTGCTACTATTCATTCTACCCCAGCAGCCGTTTCCTATTCAGCAAACCTTGATGCGACTACTGGTAGAGTTACCGATACGCGTGATGATTACGTGCTATTTGGCTCATCAGAAGGTGGCTTACATTTAGTAGATGCAGATAACCAAGGAGCGGGTAATGGCGGAGAAGAAAAATTTATCATTATACCAAGAGAGATGTTAAGAGATGCTAGTAAGTCAGATGCTCTTGTTAAAGATGCAACTAAAGCTGATATAGGGTCACCAAACTTTGGTATAGATGCTCCTTGGTTGGTCACCGCTGACTATAATTATAATTTGTCTAACAATAGAGTAAATGTCAATACAACAGGTGGTAAAGGAGTATTCGCTTATGGTGGCCTACGTATGGGCGGCGAGGCTTTTTATGGGCTAAACCTAAATGATAGTGATAACCCTAGTATGATATTTGCCATTACACCAGCGACCTCAGGTTTTAGTCGCATGGGTCAGATATGGGGAAAACCTACCAAAGCTAAAATAAAAACCAGTAGTACTGATACTGGTACTGATGTTTTGGTATTTGGTGGTGGCTATGATATGTGTTACGAATATGAGGCCTTTCAAGTTGGAGTTACAGATACGACGTTAGGTGCTTGCTCAAACAAAACATCGACTAAGGGCAATGCGGTATATATTATCAATGCCAGAACGGGTGCTCTGATATGGTCAGCTTCAGCTGAGGGTTCACCGTCGAGGACTGTTACGAGTATGACTAACAGTATCGTCGCTGGTGTGACCACGTTGGATCGTAATAACGATGGCTTTATGGATCATATCTATTTTGCAGATTTAGGTGGTCAGATATTCCGTGCAGACTTTACTAATGCTGGCTTTGTGAGACCAGTAACATCAGGAACTGCATCGCCTGAAACATCTTTTACTAATACCAGAGTCACTCGTGTACTCCAAAGCGCATATACAGGCAGCGATGCAAAATATAACTATCGCTTTTACGAGCGTCCAGTTGTCAGTTTCTATCGTAATGATACCAGTAATGATTTGTTTGCATTGGTTAATGCTATCTCAGGTGATCGTAGCTCGCCTTTATCAAAAATACGTGATAACACCAAGGCTGATAGGCTGTATGGCATTATAGATAGCGATGTTACCAAGCTAGATAATGTTTTTTATGCCAATAACTTTACGACTGCAGGAACAGCAGGAGGCCAAGCAATCGTAGATTTGACCGCCAACAATACTACTTCAAGTAATTTAGCTGAGTTGCCCTCAGCGATTGGTGAGCAGGCAGCCGCAGGATATACCTTAGCTCAAAAAAATGTGACCATTAATACTCTAAAGTCGGGAGCAAAACGAGGTTGGTATTATCCTCTGACTCGTTTTGATGGCTACGGTAATGTGAGATATGGTAAAGGTATCGGTAAATCTGAAGTGGTTGATAGCTTTATATATACGACTGTCTACAATCCAGACATGAGCTATGGTGCTGTAGACTCTTGTTCTGCCAAGGTTACAGGTGGTTCAGAGCGACAGCTCTATTGCCTACCTTATGGTATCTGTACGGATGATGCCTCTAAGAATGGCACTGCTGGATATGTGCAAGCAGGTAAAGGCATTCAAGAGCTGACGCTCGGACCACGTAGCTCGAACCTATCCAATCAGCGTTTACTTATTGGTACACGTACATTGACCGAGCGTGTGAATGATCGGGTCAACTTTGGGTCTGATAATGGTAAAGGGCTTTTCAATGCACTTACCAATCCAAAGGGATTGAATCAAGGTGGTTTAGCAGCGGCTGACAGCATCATAGGTAATGGCACAGCGCCCGATTTTGTATTTAACGAACGTTATACTCTACAGCCGAAAGTATGGTACGAAGTAGACTGATAGGATAGTCGCATGAATATGAAAGCGTTGAAGCAACAGCTAGGATTTACGCTCATAGAGCTGATGGTGGTCATCATGATAGTAGCTATCTTAGCGGCGATTGCGATTCCGTCTTACCGTCAGTTTGTAGTACGCAATGCCGAATCGCAAGCGCAAGCGAGTATGCAGCAACTGGATATAGAGCTAAACCGTTGGCGTGCTAGTGCTTTGACTTATAAAGGCTTCAAACCCAAAAAAATAGCAAGTAATGGGGATGTCAGTTACGCATACGATTCAACCGACAATAAAACTATTTACGTCCCTAAGGGTAGCGATAGCACTAACTACAGTTATCTAATTACATTAGTCGATGCTAGCACGGGTAACACGTTAGCCCCCGCAGGTACAAGCTACTCTACTGCGGGTAGCTCGTGGCGTATGTTTGCGCAGCCAAATACCTCCCTTAAAAATTCAGATGCGCAAATTTTGATGACCAGTAGTACAGGCGTGAAATGCAAAAGTAAGGATAGGACGGTTACTACCGCTTCTACTGATTGTGGCATTGGACAGGAGAGCTGGTAATGTCAATTTCTAGCAAAATATTAAAACCATCATCTATACAGCAGCGCGGCTTTACATTAATAGAAATGATGATCGTCGTCGCTATTATTGGTATTTTAGCGGCAATTGCTTACCCTAGTTATCAGCAATATGTCATCAAGACCAAACGTACGGACATGATGAGCGAGATGCAAAATATTGCCTCTCAGATTGAAAGCCGTAAGTTGGCTCAAGGCAGCTACAGCGATATTAGCGCGGGTATTAAAACGGAATTTGCCACTGCATACCCAAGACAGGGCACTGCGATATATGATGTGACAATAACAGACCCACTAGTCTCTAAATGGACGATTAATGCCATGCCAAAGACAGGGATGCAGATGGTAGCTGATGGTAATCTTAGTCTGAATTATCAAGGTATTAAATGTCGTGGTACTGGTACAGATGCAAAATGTGGTACTGGTAATGAGTGGAATAAATAACAATTTTTGCCACTATCACAAATTTTGACAAAAATTGTCACGTATATTTACTTTTTACTACTAGTACATGGGTGTACTGACAATTTTCAGTAAGTTAGTAGCAATATTGTCAGTAGTATGTAAGTCTATTTAGCTAGAAAATAGCTATACTTCTTAAGTATTCGGTTGAACAGTGTGATTTAATGCTAAAAATAGTAATTTTCTTAAAATTGGTATGCTATATGCATCTTTTATGGCAAGAGAAAAACAAATTATATTACTAAAGATAGAAAGCGCTGATCGCCACTTGTCTTTATATACCCAAAAGGAGTTCATATGAACACTGCTCAAAAAGGTTTTACCTTAATCGAACTAATGATTGTTGTTGCTATTATCGGTATCTTGGCTGCGATTGCTATTCCTCAGTATCAGAACTATATCGCTAAGTCACAAGTATCACGTGTAATGGGTGAGACCTCATCTGTTAAGACTTCTGTTGAAAACTGTGCATTAGCCGGTAAAGAGACAGGTGCTACTGCCTCTGCTACCGTATGTGGTTTGAATGACCTTGGTATGACTGCTTCTAACATCCAAGGCGCCGCCATTGGTGGTGTAGCATTATCAGGTTTACCCGAAGTAAACATTACATCTACAGGTACAGCCTCTATCGTTGCTACTTTTGGTCAAAATGCTGCCGCTAACTTGAAAGGTCAAAAATTGGCATGGCAACGTGATACTGCCGGCACTTGGACTTGTAATACTGACTTTGCCACAGCCACACCTGATAAATCAAAATATCTCCCATCAGGTTGTACTGGTACTAACGTAGCAACTGCATCTTAATATAAACAGCTTGTAAACCGTTTATTGCAAATAAGCTAAGAGTCATCTTAGCTTATTTTTTTGTAAAAAATTTAACATAAATTCAAATGGTTTAGTCATGCTGCTTAATAATATAAATAAAAAACAATTTTATGCTGTATATATTCTCAAGCTCTTATTTATACTGGCCATCGTTACTCTGATTGTCTATTATTATGTGAATACATCCGCTCGTAGTCAGCTATGGCTAAAGACCTACCCAATACGTGCCGAACTGTCTGTCGCCAATATCAGCTGTAGTGATGGTAGTCCTCTATGGCTAGCCGATATGTTAAAGTATCAAACCCGCCATAATAATGCTCCCGCCAATCAAATTGCGTATATTGATTCAAGTGGCAATTTATATCACTGCGAAAATGGCTATGTAGGACGATATCCAGTTATATCGATGCCTATTACTGAACAAACACGCTTTCGTTATGCCAGCATAACTAAGCTATGGACGTCAGATGCAGTTTTATCACTTATAAAGAATGGCAAGCTATCGCTAGACACTAAATTGCACACAATCATCACCGAGATTGATTCACCAAAAGATGCCCGTATCAACGATATCACTATCCGTCAGTTATTGCTACATCGAGCTGGTTTCGATCGTTATAGTATGTTTGGTCAGGATATGTTTGGTATCGGCAAGGATATTTGCCCCAATCATCTAGATGGTTTGAATGATATTGAGCTTGGCTTTGAGCCTGGCCGCAAAACCAGCTATTCCAATTTAGGCTACTGCTTATTGGGTGAAGTGGTTAGTCGACTGAATAAAAATAAAACCTATAAAGATATCATTACGCAGCAGTACAATTTTTCGGATACTAGCTTACGTTTTGTATCGAACGCAGCGATGGATGATGAAGTAACTTATAATTATTTAGAAACAGGGTTGACTGGTTATGCTGATATTTATACCGCGTTTGATTATGATGCGCTGGCATCATCGGCAGGGCTGTCAGGTAATGCAAAAGACTTGGCGCAGCAAGTTTGGAAAATGGCAAAAAAGCCCGCTCCAAATATTACGTCATTGGATGCTGATATAATCTGTAATATGCGTGATGTAACAGAGGAGTGCTATGGTTATGCAATGCTCCCTTATCAACCAAATTCGAAATCTGCCACTGTTTATTATAGAGATGGTAGCTTATTAGGGTTATCAACGTTAGTTGCAGTAGATGAGCGCGGCAGGGTGATTGCATTATTGAGTAACGGTACGCCAGATACAGGAGTGGATCATAATCTCAAAACGAAGATATATGAGTATTTAACCCATTAATCATCTATTTTAAAGGAGTGATGGCACATGGTGTGCAATATTAGGTTAACTTTGATAACTTGATACAAATGCCATGACTACTATTAAAACGACTCAAAATCGTCACTCCCTGACCCAAATGGGCTTTACTTTGATTGAGTTGATGATTGTGGTGGCTATTATCGGTATATTAGCTGCGATTGCTATTCCTCAATATCAGATTTATATTGGCAAGACCCAAGCGACGAGAGTGATTAATGAGATTGGACAGCTACGACTGACAGTAGAAGAATGTATACAGACAGGTCGGACAGTGATTGGGTTAGGAACGAATGATTGTGATCCACGCGCATCGGCTTCCAACCTGATAGTAGGTGGCTCACAAGTAGGGGTTGTTCTACCCAACAACATGGGTGTAGCACAACTGAGTAATCCACTGACATTGACGACCAGTATTACTGCCATCGTATCTAATCAGGTGAACCCGAAACTATTAGGCAAAAAAATAGAGTGGCTACGCACAAGTTCAGGCTCTTGGAGCTGTAGTAGCGATATAGACGCGTTATATTTACCCAATTCTTGTAGCTATAACGCTAGCCTATAGCTTGAGCAGTATGAAAATTTCTAGTCAGCTATTTCTCTAAATATTGAATCTTACCTTGTACGCCATCCCACTTTTCAGCTTCTGGCATTTGACCTTTCATCTCAGTGATGTTTGGCCATTTCTGCGCCAGCTCTTCGTTTAGCTGAGTGAACATTTCTTGATTTTTTGGTACTTCATCTTCTGAGAAGATCGCGTTGGCGGGGCATTCAGGCTCGCATAACGCGCAGTCGATGCACTCATCAGGGTCGATTACGAGGAAGTTTGGGCCTTCATAAAAGCAGTCCACAGGACAGACTTCCACACAGTCGGTGTATTTGCAAAGAATGCAGTTATCTGTAACGACAAAGGTCATAGTGATGTCTACCTGTTATTGGATTGAGCAAAATAGAATAGTTGAAAAATAAGGCATATTTTAGCGCCTTTACGGCTATTTGACAATTCCCTTTAATGACTAATGAATTTCTTAAGATGATAGAGAAGGTCATGTGCTTGCTTCGGTGTTAGATTGTCAGGGTTGATGGCGCTTAGTTCATCTTGTAAGCTAAACAGCTGATTTTGCTGTGGATTATTGAGTGTGTTTGATGTTTGAGTAGTATGGCTCACCTCTTGGTCTAGAGGATGACCATTATAAGTCTGCTGGCGTTTATCCTTTACTGACTTAGCTAATTCATTTTTGTCATCAACTTTATCAATGACAACTTTTTCATTTTCTGTTTTTACGCTATTTATTTTCAAGTTATCTATTTTCAAGTTGTCTATTAAATAACGTTTGGCATCATTCAATACCTGAATAGGAATGCCAGCCATCTTGGCGACGTGTAATCCAAAGCTAGAGCTGGCGGCACCTTTGCGAATTTGATGTAGTAGTAGCAATTGACCATCGACTTCACTGGCAGCGACATGGACGTTACGAATGTTAGCATGATTGGCTTCACCATCCTTTGACAATTGTGTCAGCTCAAAATAATGAGTGGCAAATAAGGTCAGGCAGCCAATCTCGACTAAGCGATTGACACAGGCATGAGCAATTGCCAGACCGTCAGTAGTAGCTGTACCGCGCCCAACTTCATCCATCAATACAAGTGATTTATTCGTTGCTTGATTCAGGATGTTAGCAGTTTCAATCATCTCCACCATAAAGGTGGATTTGCCGCCCGCTAAATCATCAGCCGAGCCAATACGGGTAAAGATACGGTCGATATCACCGATATGAGCACGCGCTGCTGGGACAAAGCTACCGCAGTGTGCAAGTAGGACGATAAGAGCCGTTTGACGCATATAGGTCGATTTTCCGCCCATATTAGGACCAGTAATCATTAACAGGCGTTCAGGGTTTTCAGCGCTACCAAGTGCGCAATCATTGGCAACGAACTGGCTAGTATGTTTTGCATGACTTTTTTGATTGGTACGATTTCCAATATTAGTTGGATTTAGTACGGCTTCGACGACGACGTGACGACCTGCTTTGATATCGATACTGGTTTGACTGTTATTATTCAAGCCATTCTTCGAGTGACTACTTTCTAAGCCGCTTTCTAAGCCACTATCATCTTTTGAGTTGTTACTCATTATCGGACGTTGCCAGTTATAAATGGTTGCAAGCTGTGCCCAATTGCTAAGCACATCTAACTGGGCGATCGCAGCGCTCAGCTGTTGTAGTTCAGCTAAATGGCTGCTTAAAATGGTTAACAGTTCATTATATAGCTGCTTTTCACGAGTCAATGCTAAGGTTTGTGCGCTCAGATACTCGGTCTCGACATCTTTTAGCTCATCAGTAATAAAACGCTCGCTGCTTTTGAGCGTTTGCCGACGGATAAAGTGCGCCGGTGCATTTTTTGCCTGCATTTTTGGGAGTTCAAAATAAAAACCGCTGACTTTATTAAAGCCCACTTTTAGACTGGGTAATTGGCTCTCTTGACGTGCACGCTCTACCATCTCATCTAAGGTCACTTGGATATTGTCATGCAGATGAGTCAAACGATCAAACTCTTCATCATAGCCAGCTGCAAGCATACCACCATCACGAATATGGGCGGGCGGTTCTGCGATAATGGCACGCTCAATCAGCTCGGCGACGGACTGTACCGCAGGTAACTGGTCGGGTAATTGCTGCATCAGCATCGGCAACAGTCCTGACTGCTCATGGCTAATGCCTGAATTTATCAGTAGAGTAGTAATCTGCGCGCTACTGGCGATACCGTCGGCAAGCTTACGTAAGTCACGAGGTTTGGCACTCATCAGACCGATTCGGCTACTGATTCGCTCAATATCGCCGATGGCATTTAGGGTCTCGCGTAAGTTACTGACTAACGAATTATTTTCTAAATTTTGCTTCAGATGTTTATTTTCGTCAGTTTGATTGTCTGTCTGCAAAAGACTGGTTATCGCATTTAGGCGCATATTGATACGTGAATGTTGACGTAAAGGGCGCTTCATCTGCTGTACCAGTAATCGTCTACCCATTGGGGTCTGACAATGGTTCAGCACCGATATCAATGAAGTGCCGCTGTTGCTGACAGGCGTAAATAGCTCGAGGTTTTGCTGACTATTGGCATCGATAATCAGATAATCATCATTATACTCGACGATAAGCTGATTGACTTGTGGCACATGACGTTGCTGCGTTTGCCGCGCATAATGAATAAGCGCAGCACAGCTAGATTGCGCCAGCGGTGCATCACTAATTCCTAGACCATCTAGACGTTGCACGCCAAACTGCTGACAGAGGGTTGTGCTGGCATGCTCACGATGAAAGTCATTTGCCGCCACTTCGATAATAGGACAGTCAAGGTTTTGACGTAGCCACAGCAGCCAGTCTGCATCAGTACCGCTAATACTATCACTGAGTATTTCGCTAAGCGCTTCGCTAATAATACATTCACTGGGCGCAAAGCGTGCGAGCACCGTGAGCATTTGGGTTTGTAAGCCTTCGATATCATTTTTATCCGCTGCTAGGCTTTGGGTAGTCAACGTGCCAGCAGCTAAATCCATTTGGCTAATGGCAGCTTGTAGTGGCTGATTGCTATTCGATTTAGGCATAGCAATATCAATGGCGACCACAGTAGGGGTATGGTTTGGCGCAATCAATGCATCATCGGTAATCGTACCTGCCGTCAGAGTTTTGACCACTTCACGGCGCATAATACTGCCAGCGGTCGATTTGCTTTTATCTTTTTTTTGCTTATCGCCCATCGTAGGCGTATTGGACTTATTACTTGCATTGCCAGTGGTTGATTCGTCGATTTGCTCGCAGACGACAACTGTCTGCCCAGCCGCAATCAGCCTTGCCATATAGCTGTCAGCCGCATGAAACGGTACGCCTGCCATCGCAATCGTGTTGCCTGCTTTGTCCGTACCACGGCGAGTGAGCGTGATGTCCAATATTTGTGCCGCGCGCTTGGCATCATCGAAAAATAACTCATAAAAATCACCCATGCGGTACAGCAGTAGCGCTTGTGGATAATTGGCTTTCATGGTTAGATATTGCACCATCATTGGCGTATGGTCTGCTAAATGATAAACGGCGTCACCTATGACTAACGGTTCAGGTGAATGAGGGCTTTGAGCGATTGGTTTGACAGTCATGCACGGTCTCTTGTGGTTCTTAGATGAGTTTACGATGGGTGAAATGATGTGGTTATAAGAATGAATAGTCATCAAACTATGGCTTTGAACGAGGCGTTCAAAAGCTAAGTAGCTTAAAGGTATAAGCGCTATTTTAACACGTCCTGCGCCACTTTTACGTCAGCAAATATCTGCTCGTTGCCCTTGTATCCATCAGCGTCATAACCATATATAATGACGGCACACTTAGTTGGGCGATACTTCATTAGGCGACATGTTATCAGGCAGTATCTTATTCATGAGTGCTTTGTTAATCAGTGCTTTGTTAAGCGTTACTTAGTCGGGCGATGACAAGGATGACAAGGCAGCACACTAAACCTTAGCTAATGCGCACTAATTATCGAATATTTCCATAGGTCAAAAAATTATGTTATCAAAGATTATAGGCAGTGTCGTTGGCACCAAAAACGACCGCGAACTAAAGCGCATGCGCAAAGTGGTCAGCAAGATCAACGCACGAGAAGCTGAAATACAAGCCCTGTCTGATGAGCAATTACAGCAAAAAACCGAAGAGTTTAAAGCCCGCCATCAAAAAGGCGAGAGCTTAGATGCATTGTTACCAGAAGCGTTTGCCGTCTGCCGTGAAGCGTCACTACGGGTCAATGGCATGCGTCACTACGATGTGCAGCTGATCGGTGGTATCACCTTGCACGAAGGCAAAATCGCTGAGATGAAAACCGGTGAGGGTAAAACCTTAATGGGTACCTTAGCCATGTATCTAAATGGCATCAGCGGTAAAGGCGTGCATCTGGTCACGGTCAACGATTATTTAGCAGCGCGTGATGCTGAATTGAACCGTCCATTATTTAGCTTTTTGGGCATGACAGTTGGGGTCATTTATTCGCAGCAACCACCACAAGAAAAGATTGATGCTTATCAAGCCGATATCACTTACGGTACCAATAACGAATACGGCTTTGATTATCTACGCGATAACATGGTGTTTAGTTTAGGCGAGAAAAAGCAACGCTCATTAAACTTCTGTATTATTGATGAAATTGATTCTATCTTAATTGATGAAGCTCGTACGCCGCTGATTATCTCGGGTCAAGCCGAAGATTCTTCACGTATGTACGCGTTGATTAATACCATTATTCCTGTGCTAATCCGTTCAAAGGACGAAGAAGCCAACAAGAACAACGAAGAAGAAGATTTTTGGATTGATGAAAAGAACCGTCAGATTGAGATTAGCGAAAAAGGCTATGAAAAAATTGAGCGCTTCTTAATCGAAGTGGGCGAGCTTGGCGAAAACGAAAGTTTATATAGCCCAAGCCGTTTGCCATTGTTGGCTCACGTACAAGCTGCCATTCGTGCTCATCATGTGTTTGTCAAAAACGTTCATTACATCGTTGATGAAGGCGAAGTGGTCATCGTTGATGAAAATACTGGTCGTACCATGCCCGGTCGTCGCTGGTCAGAAGGTCTGCATCAAGCGGTAGAAGCCAAGGAAAATGCTGAAATTCAAGCAGAAAACCAAACGCTGGCAACAACGACATTCCAGAATTACTTCCGTCTGTATGAAAAATTATCTGGTATGACGGGTACGGCTGATACTGAAGCGGCAGAATTTAAGTCAACCTATGACTTAGATGTCATCGTTATCCCAACGCACGAGCCAATTGCGCGTATCGATATGGATGACCAGATTTTCTTAACCAAGTTAGGCAAATACAAAGGCATCATCCGCGAAATCAAAGAAATTCAAGCCAAAGGTGCGCCAGTCTTGGTGGGTACGGCGACGATTGAAGCCAGTGAAGAATTGTCTTATTTGCTCGATGAAGAAGGCGTCAAGCACAACGTTCTAAACGCCAAGCAGCATGAGCGTGAAGCAGAAATTATCGCGCAAGCGGGTAGCCCAACATCTGTCACGATTGCCACCAACATGGCGGGTCGTGGTACAGATATTATTCTTGGTGGTAACTGGCAGTCGTTTATCGAAGACATTGACTCTGTCAGCCCAGAAGAGATGAAGCGCCTCAAAGCGGAATGGCAAGTTAGGCATGACCAAGTCGTTGCCGCGGGTGGTTTGCATATCATTGGTTCTGAGCGTCATGAATCGCGCCGTATTGATAATCAGCTACGTGGTCGTGCTGGTCGTCAAGGTGACCCTGGTATGTCACGTTTCTTTTTATCGCTCGAAGATGACTTGATGCGTATCTTCGCAGGCGATCGTGTCGTGAATATGATGCGTGCCATGGGTCTCAAAGAAGACGAAGCCATTGAGCATAAAATGGTCTCAAAATCGATTGAAAACGCCCAAGGCAAAGTAGAAAGCCGCGATTTTGATGCGCGTAAAAACTTGCTCAAATATGATGATGTTGCCAATGAGCAGCGTAAAGTCATCTACGGTCAGCGCGATGATTTGTTAGCAGATATGGATTTGTTAGAAGCCATTGAAATCATGCATCATGAAGTCTATAACGCCATGATCAGCCAATTTATTCCGCCAGGCTCTATCGATGACCAATGGAATGTTGACAGTCTAGAAGATGAGCTTGAAGATGAGTTTAAGATATCAATGCCGATTAATGATTGGCTAGATGAAGATCGCCGCCTGGATGAAGAAGGGCTACGCGCCAAAATCATTCAGACAGCACTGGATCATTATCATGGTCGCCGTGAGCAGATGGGAGAAAAGGATGCTGCCCAGCTTGAGCGTCACTTTATGCTTCAGAGCCTAGATAAACATTGGAAAGAACATCTGACGCAAATGGATCAGCTGCGTAAAGGCATTCATCTGCGTGGTTATGCGCAAAAAAACCCTGAGCAAGAATATAAGCGTGAATCATTTGAGTTGTTCCAAATGATGCTAGGGGCGATTAAATCAGAGACCGTACAAGATTTATCACGTGTGCATATTCCAACCAAAGAAGAGTTAGAAGCATTAGAGATTCAGCAGCGTGAGAATGCTGCGCATATGCGCATGCAATTCGAGCATGATGATGTGGATAATTTGGATAGTAGCTCAAACAGTCCAGCTGGTCAACCGCAATCACAGAACCGGAGCACTGGTGGCGGTGTTGCGGCAGCTGGCATGAGTGCTGCTGTGGCTGGCAATGGTGGTCATGCTAATGAACCCAACCCTTACGCTGGTATGAACATCAGCCGTAATGCACCTTGTCCTTGTGGTTCAGGACTTAAGTATAAACAGTGCCATGGCAAAATCTAGTCATTAGTTGTCATAACCTCGTGCTTATAGACTGATAAATCAATAAGAAAGCCCTTATCTAATTCAGATAGGGGCTTTCTTATATTCGTTAGAGCGTCTTTTTATGGTTAAACTGTATTTTATGGTCGGAGCATGCTCTTATGAAATGCCCAAACACTTTGTATTGATTACTTACAAATTCAGCATAGGCGTGAATTTATGGACACGCTATAGTGTTTAGCATATCTATTTGGGAGAGTATTATGAGTTTAGAACGATTAAAACAGTTGCGTACCTCTGTTGCGATGACAGCTTTATTGGCTGGCGCGCTAACCGTTAGTGCCTGTCAGCAAAAGCAAGAGCCTGAACAAAGCCTAGAAGACGATATAAGTGCGGAACAATCTGTGCCTATGTCTGCTGACCCTGCCGAACCTAATGATGTGATCGTCGCTCCTACAGATGCGTCAGCCAGTCAGGTCGAGAACGATACGGTTGCCTCAGTGAATGGTGGTGTGACACAAATAAATTATTTGTGTGCCCCTGAACTACAAGTTGAAGCGACTTATAAAGACGCTGATAACCAAGTGGTCCTTGCTACCGCTCAAGGAACAGCAACCTTGATGAAAACCAATGATGCCAGCAATCCTGAAGTATTTGAGGCCGCGACTGGTATGGATGGGAAAGCAGGTTTTGTTCAGTGGCGTGTGGCACATGAAGCGCGCGAAACCGGTGTGATGCGAACAGCAGGTGCAGATGCCGCTAATGTGAGCACTTATGAATGTAAAAAAACATCATAATAATACCAAATCCAAAAAGCAAAATGAGGACACGCCCTAGCTTCGTCAAACTCGTCTAGTCTACAGTAAGTAGTACTTTCATTCGTTTTCCTTGCTATAGTCAGTCCTTTATAAATCAGATACGGTGTCAGGCTCGCTTAGTCTACTATTTGTAGTACTTTCACTTGCCTTCCTTGTATCCAAATTATATTGAACCGACTATACTTTTATTTTTGTGAATGCTATCAGTAAGCTATCAAGAAAAAAGCAACGTTGTCGTTGCTTTTTTTATATCTGATTTTTGAGTTATTCACAAAGGCCATCTATTTTTTATGAGTAGGTGTGCGCTCATGCTCCAAAAATCCTTCCTCTGTTACCTCTAGCTCTTCATGCTTGAGCTCGACTTCAATACGGTCAGTATGCGTATGCGTGCTTTTGTTGACGTCAACTTCTTGAATGACATAGGTATCTTTGGTGATGGTCGCCACTTGACGCGATAAGACGATTTCTACGGACTCATCACCGATTTCAACTTGCTTATCATTGATAGTAATAACTGCTCTGCTGTCAAGTGATGGCTCAACATGGCGCAGTATGTCTTTATCATCGTAATTACCCGACAGTAAATCCTGACTTTCAGCATCATGATACTCAGTACGGACGGTAATATATTCTTCTACTAACTCAATCGGCACTTGAATAGTCTTGGTTCGAGAGTGCTTAGTGACAGTTACCTTGCCTACATCTAAGCGTTCTTTGTTGATGACAGGGCGTTCTTCTAGTAATTCTAAACGCCCGCCATTTCCTCTCTGGTTCAAAGCAGTAAGCGGATCTTTGTCATGATTGGGCGCAGTAAGTTCATTTTCACCACTTTGTTTAGTCTCAACACCATGATCAGCAATAGGCGTATTTGTGTCAGTTGCTAGCGTTTCCTCAGTATTCACTGGTTGGTTTAAACGGTTATTATCATTATTAGCTGTCATTTTAGTCTTCCTTGTTATTAGTAAATAGATTCCAAAAATACATTGTTGAAGGTTTTTTATTATAAAGTATCAATTTTACCAATGACGGTTAACGTCATCATATCGTCGATTTATTTCAAAAAACAGTGCTGGTGGGATAAGTTTATCGAAATCTTTGGAATGAAAAGCACACAGCAAGCGAGAAAATTTGTACCAACTTATGACACATGCCAAGCTATAAAAAATACCCTCCAACATAAAAAAAGACCAGAGACGAGCTCTGGCCTTTCTAAGCTAAGTAAAATACTCAGCTGCTAGTAACGGTCACTTGCTGCTTGTTTGCTTATCTAATTTGCAACAACCAGCGACTGTTTTTAGCATATTACATGCCACGAGCGCGGCGTACATCTTCAGCGGTGATACCGTCGCGGTCAACAATATTGCCTTCACGGTCAACCACATTACCATCACGATCAATGTCTAACTCTTCACGTTGAATGGTATCAACGATGGTTTCAGTATGACGTTCAGTCGTCTTACCGACGTTTACTTCTTCTGAAACATAGGTTTCTTTGCCGACGCGAGCGCGTTCTGCTGATAGCTCTACTTCGATACTTTCATTACCATTCACGTCACCGATATGACGATCCGTAGGGCGGTCGACATTGGTACGTTCGATATTAGCGTGTTCTTCTTCTAGCTCAACATCGACGTTGCGTTCTTCAGTAACGACATGCTTACCAACTTTTACCAGACCAGCGACGATACGGTCTTTGTTAACAGTCAGACGCTCTTCTAGCAGCTCTAGCGTGTTTGGCGCTTCGTAGTTATGCTCAGCAATTTCCATACGCTCTTCTGTTGGTACGCTGTCAGCAACGAATGATTGACGATCTTTTTCATATTGCTCTTTATAACTATACTGATAGTCGTGATCGTAGACGTCCATTGCTTCTACTTGTGCTTGCGTTAAGCTATCAAAGAATACGTCATCACCAACGATACGTGCTAAACCTGCTGGCACTAATACTTCTTTTGAGCTAAACCAACCACCTGCATCAACGATTAAATAACGAATGCGGCCAGTCGTATCTTCTACTAGAGCGCCTTCAATTTTACCGATTTTTTCTTCATTGACGCCATAAGCTACTTTGCCTGTTGGGTCATAATAGTCATCACCAATAAGATCACGGTGGGTAGCTTGAATATCTTTTAAACGAATTAGTTGGCTCATTATTGTCTTCCTTTTATATGAGTAAATGATTAACGGTTCTGTCATAAAGCTAAATTTTTTAAAACAATCATTATTTTTATGGAGCTTTTATTGCTTTCCTAAAATCAAGTACTGTAGCTAGCGTTGTTAAATAGCTTCTACATCAACTTGTAATTATCATAACATCATGATTTCAGATGAGATACATGAGCAAGGTAGCAAAGTGTGCGCTTGAAGTAATTGCATGTAATAGGCTGTAAAAGACAGGATAAATATATATTTTTGAGTTAAGGATTTCTTACTGTAAAGAACATTATTCATCTATAGTCGCTACTAAATAAAATGGATACACGACATTATGATGCGTGATTGGTACAAATTTTTCTTGCTTGCTGTACCTACGCAGACAGAGGCTACAAAAAATTTATATCCGTCACGCTGTCTCTTTTTTATATTGACCTGACTATATTAAGAACTTTTATGCATAAAAAAACCGCAGAGCAATTAGCAGTGCGGTTTTTGAGTAAGACATACATACAAGATCAGATCGTGCGTTCTATTTAAAAAACGACGTTCCAGTACGGTTGATGCTTATGGCAATTCGATAGCAACCGCTACCGCTTCACCGCCACCGATACATAGCGTAGCAACGCCTTTTTTACCGCCAGTACGTTTTAGAGAGTTGATAAGCGTTATTAGGATGCGCGCACCTGAACAGCCCACTGGGTGACCAAGGGCACAAGCGCCGCCTTCGACGTTTACTTTAGCATGGTCGATTTTTAGCTCGTCCATAGCAGCCATCGTGACCATCGCAAAGGCTTCGTTGATTTCCCATAGGTCGACATCTGCCACTGACCAGCCAGCACCCGTCAATACTTTTTCGATTGCACCGATCGGTGCGATGGTGAATTCGCTTGGATGACGCGAGTTTGAAGCAGTCGCCACGATACGCGCTTGATAATCAAGACCTTCGGCCTTCGCTTGTGACTCTTTCATGACTACGACAGCAGCAGCACCATCTGAGATTGAGCTAGCATTAGCGGCAGTAATCGTACCGTCTTTCGCAAATGCTGGACGCAAGGTCGGGATGCGATCAGCGTTTGCAAGTGCTGGTTGCTCATCAGTGTCGACCGTTTGCTCGCCTTTGCGGGTTTCAAAGGTAACAGGCGTGATCTCGTCTGAGAAGTGACCATCTTTGATAGCTGTTAGGGCACGATTTAGAGATTCGATAGCAAACGCATCCATCTGCTCACGGGTATAGCCTTTTTCAATGGCCATTTCTTGAGCAAACATACCCATTAGTTTACCAGTTTCAGCGTCTTCTAGACCGTCTAAGAACATGTGATCTTTGACTTCTTTGTGACCCATACGGTAGCCGCCACGTGACCCTGGCATGAGATAAGGTGCGTTGGTCATTGACTCCATGCCGCCAGCAACCGCGACATTAAAGCTACCAGCTTTGATACCATCATGTGCTTGCATGACTGCTTTTAGACCTGAACCACAAAGCTTGTTTATGGTGACAGCACCAGTCGCATCAGACAACCCTGCTTTACGCATGGCCTGACGGGCAGGGCCTTGACCCAAACCAGCGGTCAAGATACAGCCCATAATTACTTCATCAATATTATCCGGACTAACACCAGAGCGCTCAACAGCGGCTTTGATCGCTGTTGCACCTAAGTCGGTCGCACTCACGTCTTTTAGAGCGCCTTGGAAGCCACCCATTGGGGTACGTGCGCCGTTTAAAATTACAATTGCATCATTTGACATTGTTATTCTTCCTTTCCATTTGTTTTGACAAAAATATTGTGATTAATTAATAATATGATTACTTCTAGATTTTATTCAAGGTTATAGCCCATGCTTAGCAATATCGTTATTGTTCTTTGTATCAATACTTCTAAGGTGCTAATCACTTAAAGGCCTCAATGATTGAAGGCTCTAGCATTCAAAATGAGGACATATCCTAGTTATGAAAGCACCCATTATTAACCATTAATCATCGGTTCCAAACTTCTGACCTAAGCAAGCTCATCCAAACGAATACGAACGACTTTATCGGTAATCGTGTCTAGCTTTTCGATTTTTTCGATGGCCAGATTCATTTGACTCTCAACCACTGGCAGCGTCAATATAATGACAGGTACTTGACCCAATTTATGAGCAGGCTTTTGCAAAATCGCGTCAATGTTGATACCAGCATCGCTTAGGATGCGAGTAATATCTGCTAACACGCCTGGACTGTCATAAGCATGGACGCGTAAATAGTAGCCTGTGATCATCTGCTCAGCACGTAATATCGGCGTGTCTGACAGCTGTTCAGGAATAAACGCAAGATGCGGCACATGATGACCGTGGTTGTTTTGATTGCTGTTGCCTTGATCGTCACAGTCAGTATTGCCTAGGACACGGACCAAGTCCATAACGTCAGCCATCACCGCAGAGGCAGTTGCACCAGCGCCTGCACCATCACCGCAATACAGAGTCTGTCCAAGTGGGTGTGAGTTGACCAGTACCGCATTTTTTACGCCATTGACGTTAGCAAGTAATGCGTCTTGTGGAATAAGTGTCGGGTGTACGCGCAATTCAACACCAGCATCATCAGCATTGCCTTGGCCATCACGGCGTACGGCAAATCCTAAATGCTTGATACGGTAGCCAAGCTCTTCGGCATAGTTGACATCTTGCAGAGTAATACCAGTGATACCTTCACAGTAGACTTTGTCAAACTGTAGGGGAATGCCAAAGGCAATAGAGGCGAGTAGGGCCAATTTGTGCGCCGCATCAATGCCCTCGACATCGAAAGTGGGATCTGCTTCTGCGTAACCCAGCTCTTGCGCTTCACTTAGTACGTCGGCAAACGGACGACCTTTATCACGCATTTCGGTCATGATAAAGTTACCAGTACCGTTGATGATACCTGCGAGCCAATCAATTTTATTGGCAGCAAGCGCCTCACGCATCACCTTAATAATCGGAATACCGCCTGCCACCGCCGCTTCATAAGCGACGTGGACGTTGTTGGCCTCAGCGAAAGCGAAGATCTCATTGCCATGCTCAGCCAATAATGCTTTGTTTGCGGTCACGACATGCTTGCCATTTTTGATAGCATGCATGATGACGTCTTTGGCTAGGGTAGTGCCACCAATCACTTCGATAACGATATCGACATTGTCGCTTGCCGCAATTGCCATCAAGTCACTGTTTTGCATGATATTTGAATCAATATCATCACGCTGACGACGCGTACCCACTTCGGTGATTATAATGTCGCGTCCGCTACGGCGTTTTAGCTCATCTAAATTGTCGTTGATTAGATTGATCACGCCTGTTCCGACGGTGCCCAGACCAAGTATCGCTAGTTTGATGGAATTACTCACAGTATCCTCAAGAGGTTAAATATAATGACGCGAGTATAACGCTGTGGCAATGTCAAATGAGCTTGCGGTACTAAACGTACAGTCTGTGCGCATTATCTAGTGCTGCCGGTTTAACTGCTTCATTATAGTTGAATAAAAAATGCTCAAATAAAAATGGGATTGCTAATATTGCATCGCGCTTTATCGTATCATACCGACAAGCGCTTGTGACGTCTACTCAATGTCGCTGGGGTCAACAATATCAAAGATATCATATGGCGATCGATTAAATAGCACCGACTGCTTGGGCCAATTCTGCGGCTGGTAGATAACCACCCACTTGCTCTCCTGCTTCAGTGAAGATAGCAGGTGTACCACGTACCCCAAGCCTTGACCCTAAAGCCATATGCGCTTGTACAGGGTTGGCACAGCTAGGCGCTTGTACATTGGCGCCCATTTTTGCCTGATTCATGGCAGCTTTGCGATCCTGACTACACCAAATAGCTTCCATTTTTGGCACTGACTCTTGACCGCGTGGCCATGCCAAATAACGCACTTCGATACCGCGCGCATTGATATCATCCATCTCTGAGTGTAGTTTGCGACAGTAGCCACAGTCTGCATCGGTAAAGGCATAAACAACGGCTTTGGTCGTGCCTTTTGCTGGATAAATCACCATCTCTTTTTTATCGACGGCTTTTAGCGCTTCTTGCGCGGTACTAGCGACTAGTGCCGCACTGATATCAACTGGAGCTGCGTCACCCACAGCGATAATCTGACCCTGAATAATGTGTTTACCAGATTTATCAGTAAAGAAAGCAGGCAGTCCTTCAGCAGTCACCCAGTAAATACCATCCATATCTGTCGGTACAGCTGAGACGATTTTTTCTTCAATCCCAGAAGCGTTTAAGTTGGCCTGAAGCGCTGTAACCACAGCGGCATCATTACCGGTAGCGGTATTGCTCGTTTTGGCTTGAGCACTGTTGACCACGCTGGCATTACTATTGGTGGCATCCGCGCTATTGTTTGAGCAGCCGGCTGCGACGATGACTAATAAGGCACCTATGATGACCCGAGACAAAGGGTTGCGTGAAAATTTATCAGCAGTTGGCATGGCTTTAGAAAAAGGAGAGAAGGACATAGGGTGTTTCCTTTAGGCAGTCACGCCTAATCAAGGGTTCATAATAAAAGGATTTTTTGTATTCTCTGACCCATCCATCATGACGAGTAAGTCGCATGATAAGAAGGGCAACGTTGACTGGTTTTATAGCATGTATTGATCATAAAGGATAAGTAATAATATAGGTTATATTAACATATTTTTTTTAATAATCTCTAAAGGCTGTTTTTTATGCCACTCGTAAATACAATGCATCGATAGCGGCTAGGCCTTGCAAAATAAAATACATTTGTACTATTTAATATCGCCTCATGTCTAGGTAATCTATTGCTTATAATCACTTTTATGACAATATTAACGTCATTTTGCAACATTTACTAATTTAAGCGAATTCACGCTAAGGAACGCGTATGGCAGGTGCAAGTTTATTAACCCTACTTGATGATATCAGTGTAATACTCGATGACGTTTCGGTCATGACCAAAGTGGCCGCAAAAAAAACCGCTGGTGTGCTAGGTGATGACTTAGCCCTTAACGCTGAGCAAGTAACAGGTGTCAAAGCCAGTCGCGAGCTCCCCGTGGTTTGGGCGGTCGCCAAAGGCTCATTCATCAATAAGCTCATCCTAGTACCTGCGGCGTTATTAATCAGTACTATCTATCCACCTTTGGTCACGTTTTTGCTCATGTGCGGTGGTCTATTCTTGGCTTATGAAGGTGCTGAAAAAGTCATCCATAAGTTTTGGCCGCATATTTTACCGCACGACGAGGAGCAAAATGCGCGTCGGCAAGCCAATGCAGATGAAACCGTCGATCTAGTCGCTTTTGAGAAAGGAAAAATCAAAGGTGCTATCCGCACGGATTTTATCCTGTCTGCTGAGATTATTGTCATTGCCTTAGGCTCAGCCGCAGGGGCAAGCTTGCTAGAAAAAAGCTTGGTACTCTCCATTATTGCGATAGCGATTACCGTTGGGGTGTATGGTTTGGTGGCTGGGATTGTCAGAATGGATGATGTTGGTCTGCATCTGATGAAGCAATCGGGCAATATTAAGCAGAAGGTGGGCGCATTTTTAGTATCGGCGGCACCTAAGCTGATGAAATTTTTATCTATCGCTGGGACGTTGGCTATGTTCTTGGTCGGTGGTGGTATTTTGGTACACGGTATCGACTTTTTACATCATGGCGTCGAAAACTTGGCGCATTTGACTGGAATGTTTGAAAGTGTGACAACGACGCTGTTAAATGGCCTAGTTGGCTTAGTAGTAGGGGTGGTCATGGTCGCGATTATTACGATCATTGGCAAAATACGCGGTAAGGATAAAGACGCATCTTCTGCGCATTAAAGGTGTTGCACTGAATATGATTGGTATAGCTTGCCCACTATAAAATCACTACAGCGTCAACCTCGCTGATCATACTAATGTATAGCTTGCTCCAAGCAGTATCTAACATAAAAAAGCCCCAAAGTTGCTGACAACTTTGGGGCTTTTACGTTGAAGCTCTACGATTAGCTTTCGCTGTCTGACTCATCAGACTCTAGCTTTTCAGCTTGCGTCGGCTTTTTATGGTCAGTCTTTGGCTTACGACTGCGTGCTTTTGGTACTTTGGGCGTGGTTAAATTAAACATGCCAGTTTGTGGCAGTAGTTGCTCTGCTACATTCTCAATCATGTTTTTATAACTGGCTATCGTCGTTTTTGACTTGGCCGCCTGAATTTCTTCTTTCGTTGATTGCTCTACTATAGGCTGCTCAGTTTGCTCAAGTTCAGCCTCAGCACTACCTTTCACCTCAGTACCTTTCACCTCAACCTCTTCAAAATCATTGCTCTTGGTGTCAGGACTTTCAACGCTTGTTTCCTTTAACGCTTGTTCTGCCTCTAGCAGTTGCTCGCTATCAGCGCTAACATCATCTGCTTGCGTTTGATTGGCTAAGGCTGTCGCTTCTACTTTGTGCGCATCAACGTCATTACTGATTTGCTCAGACTCAGTGACTGGCTCGCTAGCAGAAACGGTTGGCTCCGCTGCTTGCTCATCAGGGATAGTGAGTACAGCTGGTTCCTGATAATCAGGATGTTGACCGCGTGGATCGTTGCTGGCACGTTTGCCAATAGCGCGTGGCTCAACGGCTGTTTTGCCTTGTGCCGCTGCAAACTGACTGACCGCTTGCGTCATTGCTTCAAAGCGGGCAAGGTAATCCGCTGCTAAAGGCTGATAGCCGTAGTTGCTAAAGTCAAAGCGACGAGTGGCAAAGTCATTGTCGTCGCCTTTGTTTTCGCTTGAATCGCCTTGAACGTTAGTGCCATTGCCAGCCGTTTGAGCTTTCTGCGTATGCGCTTCAATAGCAGCAATAAAGCAGCTAATGACGCCATCACTTTTTAAACGACTTTCTGCATCCGTTAATGCCTTACGAACAAAATCACCAACCGAACCACGAATGGTTGGTGCGCTTGCTACTGCTTGCTCAGTTGCTTGAGGCTGCTCAGCAGATTGCGCTTGCTGACTACGAACGACACGCGGGTCATTGCTCGCTTGCCCGAACTTCTTAGCTGTCACGTAGCGTTTGGCAAACAATGCGTCATGTGTCAGCTCAAGTGCTGAGTTACTAGGGCTGCTAGTATCCGTCGCGGCCGTAGTCGCGTTGTCATCGTTAGTTTTTTGCACGCTTGGTGCTGCTGCTACGTTAGCTGCTTCAGTAGTTACTGGCTTCTGATCATCAGCTTGACTTTCACTACTGCCTTTAGACGCTGCTTGCTCATCTACCGACGCTGTTTTGTCATCGACTTTACGGTCGTCTGTAGGTGCAGCCTGTTGCACCGGATCTGCCATAGTGCTCACTTCTGCATCAGTGCTTTCGGCAGTATTTGCTTGTGTACTGCTTTTTTGCGTATCACTAACAGGCTCATTGTCCTGTTGAGCGTTATCTTTTATATCAGTGATTTTTTCTTCAGAGCTTTTTACCTGAGTACTTTTTTGACTAGTACCGTGTTCATTAGTGCCATGCTTGTCAGTACTTTTCACGGCACTGTTTTGCTGGTTAGTACTCTCTTTAGCAGCGTTCTGCTGAGTTGCACTGTCTTCTCTACGTTCTTTTGTAGCCTCATCTTTCGTAGTGTCACGCGCCGAGTTTGGTTTTTCAGCAGATTGATGAGTGACTTGTGTAGGCTTACTATCATCCAGAGATAAGTGAACCACTTCTGGTTTCTTAAGCTCATTGGTTGCTTCATTGACCTGTAGCACCACTTCGTTAGGATCTTGATTACGGCGTGTGCTCGCTTGATTTTTGTTAGCACTGGTAGTCGTTTTCTGAGTATTTTGTTTAGCATTATCAGCTGTTAACGTCTCGCCGCGCTCAAGCTTGCCGCGTGAACTACGCTGAGTGTTTGACTTACGCTTAGAGCGGGTTTGCTCATCTGCCGTGTTGCTGTCTTTTTGCTCAGCATCGTCGCGGTTGCTATCGCTATGCCCGTTGTTATTGCTATTACGGCTGTTGTCTTGACGATTATTGCGGTTGCGATCACTCGTGCGTCTATTATCCTGCTGACGTTTGTCTTGGGTGTCAGCTGATTTGTCATCAGTGCTATTGGCGGCGCTGCTATCGGCACTACTGTTGGCTACGTTATCACTGCTTGTGTCGTCACGCGGCTCTTTTCTTTGATGCGGCTTAGAAGATCTCGATTTGCGTGGCTTACGTCTTCTTCTATCCTCAGCACTGTTGTCGTCAGTATCACCGTCCGTGTTGCGACGTGCTTGTTGACGGTTAGCATTATTATTCGATGCTTGGTTGTCACTTTTTTGACTATTGTCTTGCTGAGTCGTTTGCGATGGACTCTGAGCATTGCCGGTCAGCGCACTGCTATCCACTTGTCCAAAAGAGCCTAAGCTTTGCGCACCATTATTCACCAGCGCTTCGATGGCTTCAGCCGCATCACGACTACTGATACTATTGGTTGTTTGTGCCTGCGGGGCTTGCGCAAATAGATTGGACAACCAAGCAACAGCTTGTGGTTGGGCAGTCGTCGTGACGCTAGGAGACGGAGTCGTTATAGCAGCGGCAGGTGCTGCAACAGCGACGTTCGCCGCTTTATTATCTTGTGGTGCGTGCGTCGATGAAGCGTTATTAGTGCTCGTATTATTACGGCGGTCATTGCTATGATTGACAGTGCTGCTCTGCTGCTCAGCAGTATTCTGTGGTGCAGTAGTTGCAGGGCTAGTTGCTTGGTTCGTAGCGCTGCTATCTCTTGTTTGACGAGGCTGGCGGGTAGGCTGCTGTTCGGGACGTTCCTTTTCAGCCGTTTGCCAATCAACATTATAGCCAAGATCACTGTGTTCTTGGGCAGTATCAGTGATACGCTCGTAGCTTGAAGGGGCAAAACCGTCACGGTTGAAGTGCAGTTTAAAGTTTGGCGATTCTAAATGTGCGTGTGGCAAGATGGTGATACGCGTACCACTGTCTTGCTCAAGATACACTAAGGCATCACGTTTTTCATTCAATAAAAATGCTGCGATATCAGTCGGTACTTCGGCTTGCACTTCACCTTGACGCTCTTTTAGCGCAATTTGTTCGATCTGACGCATAATCGATAGTGACAACGAGCGCAAGTCACGAATCATGCCATTGCCATGACAGCGTGGGCAGATATAACCGGTCGACTCTTCTAATGACGGACGCAGACGCTGACGGCTCATTTCCATCAAACCAAACTTAGAAATATCGCCAAATTGAACACGGGCACGGTCATATTTGGTGGCATCAACCAGACGTTTTTCAACTTCTTTTTGGTGCTTATTATCGTTCATGTCGATGAAGTCAATGACAATCAAGCCGCCCATATCACGCAAGCGCAGTTGACGGGCAATCTCGTCTGCTGCTTCTAAATTGGTATGGTAAGCGGTCTCGGCGACATCTGAGCCTTTAGTAGATTTGGCAGAGTTGATATCGATAGAGACCAATGCTTCAGTTTGGTCAATAACGATCGAACCACCTGATGGCAGACGCACTTCGCGCTGATAAGCCGTTTCGATTTGTTTTTCGATATTAAATCGCGAAAACATCGGCTCGTAATCAGTGTATTTGCGCAGTTTTTCTGCTTGTTTTGGCATGACCGCATCGATAAAACCTGCCGCTTCGATATAAGCATTTTCGTTATCGATCCAAATCTCAGCAATGTCATCACGCAAATAATCACGCACGGCACGAGTAACAACGCCCGCTTCTTGATGTACCAAGCGCGGTGATGGATATTTTTGATTTTGTTCTTGGATGGCTTGCCAGATATTGAGCAGATGGTTTAAATCATGTTGCAAATCTTCTTGGGTTTTGCCAATACCAGCAGTGCGAATAATGACACTCATGCCTTTCGGCAAATCAAGACTGCCCAGCATGCGCTTCATATCTTCGCGCAATTTGCCCGAGATTTGACGCGAGATACCGCCACCACGAGGGTTGTTTGGCATTAATACCAGATAACGTCCGGCTAATGATACGTAAGTCGATAGGGCAGCGCCTTTATTGCCGCGCTCTTCTTTCTCGACTTGGACGATCAGCTCATCGCCTTCTTTGATCAATTTTTTGATGTTTTCGTCACGAGGATTGCCGCTTAGATATTCAGCAGAAATCTCACGAATCGGCAAAAAGCCTTGGCGCTGTGAGCCATATTCGACAAACACGGCTTCAAGCGATGGCTCGACACGGGTGACGTGGCCTTTATAAATGTTAGATTTTTTTTGTTCGCGGGTACGGTTTTCTAAATCGAAATCGTAAAGATGGTTGCCTTTACATAAGGCGACACGAATTTCTTCGTTTTGAGTGGCGTTGATCAGAATACGTTTCATACTATTATCCTATGAGTACACAGGACAACGACAAGAAGAGCTATTATATTGAAAAACTCTGAATGATAAACTTTTACGTTAAATGACTTTTATAGCAAGCCACATTCACGATGTATTCAGACTGCCAATTGGACAGCGATCAATATAAAAATAACCAAAGCAAGAAGGTAGTAGTATCAAGTGACGCTAATATTGATATCAGCTAAAAATACCAGATGTGAGAGGAGCGTCGTGCTCAGATAAAGTTGGATAAATAAAAGGGAGCATTAAAAGGCGCTCATAAAAAACTTACCTGTTAACTCACAATGAATTGACTACGTTTGAGCGTACCAGACAGATGGTTCTAAGTAGCTACTAATACAGGGTGTAAGGCTGTAAGGTTATCTACTGTTAACGTTTTAGTGGCTTGCAATGATTGCCGCTAAAGTCTTAACACCGAATGCCAATCGTTTTGTATCGATTTAGAGGCTTGGCTATTAACATCCTTGCCACCATAAATTTTACCAAGATGATTAACATGTAAAGTGGTGAAGGGCGTTTAATATACTTTGTAAGAGTCTATCGAAGCGCTTGCCACATGGTTACAATTTATTCGCTGTACTGTTTATACTTCAAACCGTTAAATTCAGCGAACCTCTCACTATTAGCTCAAATCAATTCAATTGTTTTATCTATTATTTTAACTTATAACATCTATATATTTTGGTATCTGATTTTAAGAGTGCCACTGCGCTGTTGCTCAGCGGGGCGTACTTGGCAAACAGAATAGGTAACCGGCTCATTAGCTCGGTTGGGTATATCTCTTTTATAATGCATCTATTTTATCTGTTTGACCGCCAATATTCAGGCAGCTCTAAACTCTTAATATCGGACTACCGTCACTTGCTCAACTGCGCTTGCCTAATATGATTAAAAATCAAGTCGTGGTCGTGCGTTAAATGAGTAGTTGTGTACTGCTATCGCTCGATAAACGGACTTGTTTGTCACTATTATCGAAGCAATTATGTTTGGTATAAATACCGCTTATTGGACGCTACGCCGTGTGTTACTTGGCATTTAGTCCTAAAAATTAGATGATGCGTGCAAAATTAGCTTGAGGAACAAGGCATGCCTCGTTACTAGCAAGTAGTAAAGATGACGACCGGTCGTTTGAGACAATAAGGATTATTGCCGCAACCTCTGCTTAATTGGCGCTCAACATGTTAAACTATAACAAATCTTTGTGTAAATACCTAACTAAAAATGACAAACTCCAAAATGACTGACGACGCAACTACCCATGAAGCTCCTGCTATTTTTAATAGCAAAACCCGTCCGCAAAGCGCCGACGATGAGATTAGTAACTTTGGAAAGGTTAATTACCTTGAAGTCACTCGCCATCAGCACGACCAGCGTTTGGATAACTTTTTGCTGAACCGCCTAAAAGGTTTGCCAAAACCGCATATCTATAAAATGATTCGCTCAGATGAGATTCGAGTCAATAATAAACGCTGTAAAGCCCACGATAGATTACAGCGTGAAGACGTGGTACGTATCGCGCCAGTGGTACTCGCCACTCGCGAAAAGCCCATCATCAGCACCGAGTTTGCCAAAAGCTTATTAGCACGTGTGGTCTACGAAGATGATGGCCTGCTGGTGCTTAATAAACCCTCTGGCATTGCAGTACATGGTGGCAGTGGTCTTGATTTTGGCGTCATCGAAGCCATGCGTGAAGTTACTGGTAAAAAATATCTAGAGTTGATCCATCGTATCGACAAAGATACCTCAGGTCTGCTGATGATTTCTAAGAAACGCTCAGCGCTAAAGACATTGCAGCAGCATTTGGTCGATAAGACTATTCAAAAACATTATCTATGTATTGCCAAAGGACAACCCGCCCTGAATGAGCAACGTATCGATGCGCCATTGCTTCGCTACACACTTGATAGCGGTGAGCGCCGCGTTAAAGTAGAGGCTCAGGACGCACAATCCAAAGAAAGCCAGACAGATATTATTGTCCATGAACGTTTTATGATTGCCGGTCAACCAGTCAGCTTGATAGAAGCTAAACCGCTGACGGGTCGTACCCATCAAATTCGTGTGCATTTGGCTCATATTGGTCATGCTATCCTAGGGGACAGTAAGTATAACGTCCATGACAAGTCTGGCGTGCATCGTCTGTGCTTGCATGCATGGCGCTTAGACATTCCTGGTTATAAAACTATCACGGCACCATTGCCCGATGAGATGGTTGACTGGCTGCCAGAGCAAACCAAATTGCCTGAATAAGCTTGAATCTCTCGTGTTTCAGGTTACATTTTAGCTAGTATTAAGTATTGATCCTAAACGTCATGCTCACTTATTTATTTCTACCAATAAGTCGGCGTGACGTTTTAGCATCTGTAATAAATGCGCATCATTTACTAAGGCAAATTCATGAATAAACAGTCTGATCATCGCTTAGCCGACAAGACGCTAGTTATTTTTGATTGGGATGGTACGTTGATGGATTCAATCGGTCTGATTGTTGAGTCCATGCATGTGGCAGGAGAGGCACATGGCTTTCAAACCACCGATCAAGCCGTCAAAGACATCATTGGTCTTAGCCTGATGAATGGTATTGAGATTTTGTATCCGCAGGCCAGTGAGGCGAAAAAGCTTGCCATTCAACAAAGCTACGCTGACTATTATATTCCAAACAGCCACCGCACACCGTTCTTTGCCCCTACAGAAACCATGCTAAAGACTTTACAACAGCAGGGTCGTAAGCTTGCTGTTGCAACCGGCAAAAAGCGGCGTGGACTGGATCGCGTACTGGATGCTTCGGCAAGTCATGATTATTTTGATATTACCCGCTGTGCCGATGAGTCAGGTTCAAAGCCTGATCCGCAGATGCTGACGGATATCCTGAATCATACACAGCAGCCAGTATCTGACGCCGTATTTATCGGTGATAGTATTTATGATATTCAAATGGCAAATAAACTTGGCATGACTAGTATTGCTGTTAACTACGGGACAGCGTCCAGCACTGAGTTGGCTGCCCAGCTACCTACTTATCAAGTTGACACACCGCAAGCGTTAGCTGAGCTGTTGTGTGGCTAGACTCAGAGCAGACAGATAAATGACAATAAAAAAGGGTTTATCACTATTAGCGATAAACCCTTTTTTATTGTCAATTTTTATAAAATGCTACTAGGGCGTGTCATCATTTAGATTGTGAGGCTTAAAATGAGGAAAATTGCAGCCAAACAAGAAAGAAATTACCGTAAATATGAACATATTGACAAGATTTCTGACGATGTTTGGCAAAATTTAACCATTTTAAGACCACTAAATGTATCAATGTGCTAATTGATGACACGCCCTAACTAATGGTCTGCTATTTATTTATCAGTTGGCAGCTCATTATTAGATTGTTCATTAACAGGCTGATCACTATCAGACTGTTCGTTATCTTCGAACAATTCTTCTTCGAGCGGGTCATCATCAAGCAGATTAAAAGAGGATTCAATGATTTTGTTGTCATTAAGCTGGTAATCGTACCAATTGCCCATCACACCAGCCAATTCATCGAGGCCTTCTTTTCTCAAGGCTGAAAATAACTGAATGGTACATTTAAGACCTAACTCTTTCAGTCTTTTGCGGGTATTGAGTAAGGCGTTTTTAGAAGCACCATACTTCAATTTATCTGCTTTAGTCAGCAAAATATGAACGGGTAGCTCACCTTCTTTGGCCCAAAATAGCATTTGCTCATCAAAGAATTTGAGCGGATGACGAATATCTGTCATCAGCACTAAGCCTGCTAGGCTTGAGCGTGATACCAAATACTCTTCCAACTCGACCTGCCATTCTTTTTTCATTTCCAGCGGTACGGCAGCATAACCATAGCCTGGTAAATCAACCAGACGTCTGTGCTTGTCGCCAATACTAAAAAAGTTAATCATCTGCGTACGACCAGGGGTCTTGGACGAGCGCGCCAACTGCCGCTGATTGGTCAATGCATTAATGGCCGAGGACTTACCCGCGTTTGAGCGTCCTGCAAAAGCAACCTCTAACCCGACATCAGGCGGACAAAGGCGAAAAGTAGGCGCTGACGTCATAAACTCAGTTTGCTGAATTCGTTGGCGCGATTTGGTATTAAACACCGCATGTTCGGCGGCGACATCTGTGAACGGGGTACTCATAAATGGCTCATTAATCTGCAAAAAATTGGATACGGTAGTGAGAATTGGTGGTTGGCTAATCATCAAAGCGACGCATTAAATAGATAGAATACGAATGGCTCTTGCTGATAACAATCGCTGTTTTAAACCAGTGACTATTCTATACTATTAACCGTCTTACTTATTGAAATTACGGTGATTAGTCTTATATAAATGACAGCATACCATTAAAGTGTAGTAGCTCTTAGCGAAAGTTTTCCTCGCATAAAAAAGCGTTACTAAAGTCAAACTCGATTCATGTATACTAAATTGACATATATTGTTACAATGTTTAATGAAAAACGTTTATTATAGTATTTAATTAAGTTGGTATCTAATTAAGCGTACGAAAAAATTAAGGAGGTGCCCTATGTCTGCAATCACCACACTTTTTACCAAAACTGGCCGTCTACTAATTGGCAGTGGTGCAGCGCTTGTCCTAACGACAGCCATGACAACCAGCGCCAGTGCTGCTGATATTGCCACCACCTATGACAATTCATGTGCAGCTTGTCACGATAGTGGCGCGTTGAATGCTATCAAAAAAGGCGACAGTGCTAAGTGGCAGCAGCTAATACAACAAAGAGGCATGCCAGCCCTGATTAACTCAGTCAAAAGTGGTATGACACAGATGCCAGCTGGCGGACTTTGTGATAACTGTAGCAATGATGATTACCGTAAACTGATTGACTACATGAGTAAATAACAGCTGCTGCATCAAAATTTTATATAAAAGAAATAAAGCGCTTGAAGCACTCACTTCATGCGCTTTTTGTTTTTCAAGCAGCATCCTATAGTAGCGCTAATAGAAAAACCAGCGGTTACTACGATTAAGTAGGCAAATACTATAAAGTCTTGCTATAATAATCCAAAATAAACCCTGATGTTAGTAAGTACTTTCAGACTGTTTGTGACCAACCCATAAAATATATGCTGACTTCGCTATATAGTAGCGCGACGTATATCAATGTGCTTGTCGATGCAATCACTCTAAATAATACTTACGCCGAGTTAGTAGGATTTGTATCAATGAAAAAGTTAATCGCTGCTGCCAGCTTATGCGTTGCAAGTTTCAGCGTACAAGCTGCTATTATTGTTCCCGAATATGACGTTAACGCTGGTAAGCAAATTGCAGAAACAGTCTGTGCTGCTTGTCATGGTGTTGACGGTGTCAGTGTGGTTCCTGCTCAGCCTAATTTGGGCGGCCAAAATGTTAAGTATCTCTATAAACAGTTAGTCAACTTTAAAGCCGGTTACCGTAAGAACGGCATTATGCAGTCGCAAGTGGCGAACTTATCACAGCAAGATTTGGCCAATGTGGCAGGCTATTATGCTAGCCAAGCGCCTTGGGGAGTTGGCTTCGGTAATCCGGCAACCAACCAAGAAGCGACCAAGCTGTTTTTAGGTGGTGACAAATCTCGTGGCATTATTGGCTGTGCAGGTTGTCATGGTCCAGATGCGGCTGGTAATACATGGGCAGCGTTTCCACGTTTAGGTGGACAACACTCTCAATATATCGCCACTCAGCTAAAACTGTTCCGTGCAGCTGGACGTGAAGATGACATCGATAGCGATGATCAAAAACGTGCCAATGATGCGGCAAAAGAAGGCGAAAAAGGTATGATGCAGACGGTAGCCTCTAAGCTATCAGATCGCGACATTCGCATTTTGGCAGATTATGTGAGTGCTGTTCATTAAGTGCAAGCATTTTCAGCGTTTGCTTCATAGCACACTGCCATTAAGCCGCTGATTACGTGTCAGTCATTATTTAGTTATTAAACCCCGATTTCGGGGTTTTTTTATAACTGCCAGTCCCTTATATTGTACATACCTTTATATTATATAGACGATTATAAGCCTACCTACAGATGCTTTTGCTTGGTCTGTATAATTATTAATTATCGTTATTCACTTTAGATCGTTTGGATTTAGATTATGATGACCCGCTATGCTTCTTATTTTATCGCAGCGCTGTTACCACTATTATTGTTTCGCTGGTTTGCACCTGCAGCCATTGGTGAAATTGACTTTTGGTTGCTTTGGCTCTTGGCGATGGTCCTAGTATCACTGCCCGTGGTGTATGCTGAGATTGCGCTCGCCTATCGTAGTGTCGATGCGCCGTTCGCAGGTATGCAGAAACTCACTCGTGAGGCTGATGCCAGTCCATTATGGCGCAGCTTTGGTTGGTTGGCAGCGCTGGTTTCGATTGTTATTGCTGCACTAGTTATATCAGGTGCTAGTACTGGTATTGTATCGGCACTTACTGACCTTAATAGTGCACCTGACGTTCCCAGCTTTGCGATCGCTGCGGGATTGATGGTCATTGCTATCTTATGGAGCTTACTCGGTGTTACGCCTTTACCGATTGGTTTAGGTTTAATGCTAGTAGGTTTGGTGCTAGGCGTCGCAAATGGTTTGCCAAATATTGATTTTGCGATGACTGGTATCAGCTTGAGTGAATGGGCGCGCGCGGTTGCTTTAGCGTTGGTCAGTGTGGGGGCGGGTACAGGACTATATTGGTTCGGTCAACATTTATCAACCAAGCAAGTCGTCACAGCGGTAGATGTGAATAATATCAATGCACAAAAACCAGCACGCACTCGTGCCAATCAAGAATATCGTGCGAGCAAATTGGTATTGCCCATCTGGATAGTGCAATTGTTGGTTGGGATTGTGGCACTATTTATCAGTGGTATGGCATTACCACCGATTGGACAGCTGGTATATTGGCTAGGGGTGTTGTTTGTGGCCAGCTATTTGCTACATTATAGCGTACAGCAGTTAGCGCATAAGTTTGGGCTGTTGGCCAGCTTGGTGATCACTTTTGTGGTAGCACTGGTACTAGTCATCGCCATACCCACTATATGGCTGGTAGGTATACTGGTTATTATCAGTAGTATCGCGGTGTTGCTGTTGTCCATCTTCGCCGGTTGGCAGATGAAGATCAGTCATTTGCGCAAGTCTCTAAACTTTGGCAATGAAGCGTTCTATAATCTATGGCGGATAGCGATACGTCTGGTTGTACCAGTGGCGCTACTGTTGGCGTTGATAGGTTGGGTGATACAGTGGATAAGCTAATGACGGTTTATCTGGCGTATGCTGAAGAGGCAAAGCGTCAGCATTATTTGACGTTATCAGTCGCTGAAGGGACTACTTTATACGAGGCACTCGCGCAAGCAGGCTGGTTGATACAATTTCCAGCATTAGCAAGGTGGTGTGAGGAAGTGGAACAAGTGATAACACCAGCGGCTAAGCGTTGGCATGTAGGTATATATGCCCAAAAGCAGCCGCTCAGTTATCCATTGCAGCCGTTCGACCGATTAGAAGTCTATCGCAGCTTAAGCGCTGATCCTATGTCTCAGCGCAAAAGTAAGTCTCGAGGTTAATGGTTTAGCCGGACTGTTATTTAGCTTAAGCATTATTAAGTCTGCTACTTTAAAATGAAGACACGCCCTAACAATCATTAAGCATAAACTTATAATCAGATTTATTGAGCAGGAAGGGTTTCAATGCCTTCGATGCGACTGACTAAGCCGTTGTCATCAAAGTAAATAACCAAATGCTGGCTGGCATTTTTGACATCAGCGATGCCTTTACGGCTGCCTTCTGTGCCTGCTTTGTAATCATAAATATAGTCCCAACGTTTAGGCTCCAGCGTGTCTTTAATCGCTGGGCTACCCAAAATATAGAGGACTTGGTTTTGATTCATGCCCACTTGCAATTTTTGAGCTTGCACTTGGGTAATGGCTGTCCCTTGAGGCAAATCAATTTTATAAACACTCAGTAATGAGCAGCCAGACATCACAACCGAGGCACTAAGCATACCGGTCATGACAATCTTGCGTAATGTACTTGCACGGCTTAACGGACGAAAATTTAATGTCTTTATCATGGTAAGATGACTCATAAAAAATGGATTAGGTACGGTCAAGGGGTGTTGGTGCTGGTCTTGCCGACAATCTTGGACAAATGATACGTCATTTACTTGCAATTGCCTACCACTTACGACATTATTTACCAAACACTACCTAAGGCATTGGATTATTTATATTTTAAATTCATAGACTTGCGGTGAGATCTATATACCTTAACCACGCTAAAAATTTATGCAAGACAAGCTGGGCTACTGAGATTTGGATCTTTAGTATTTAATTAATAATAATCACTGGCGATTATTTACCTCATATTTTTTAGTTTTTATTTGCTAAGACTTAACAGTCAGAAGGGATATTATGGCTTCTTTTACCAATCAAGATTTACGTAAAGCAGGATTAAAGGTAACGTTACCGCGTATCAAAATTTTAGAGTTGCTTGAGTGCGCAGAGCTTCATCATATGAGTGCAGAAGAGGTGTACAAAGCACTGATTGAACAAGGTGAAGATGTGGGACTGGCGACCGTCTACCGAGTACTGACGCAGTTTGAACAAGCAGGTATTGTTGAGCGCCATAACTTTGAGAACAATCTATCCGTGTTTGAGATCACTCAGGCAGAGCATCATGATCATCTGGTTTGTGATGTTTGCGGCAAGATTATCGAGTTCCATAACGAGATTATCGAAGAACAACAACTCAAGGTAGCCGCCGAGCATGGCTTTAAGCTATCGGGTCATTCTCTGGTGTTATACGGCATTTGTAACAATCAAGAATGTCGCGACAGCGCAAAATAATAGCCTTAAGAGCATTTTCTTTTTGCAGACAGCAGCTGTATCACAATAAAAACAGCCCTCAATCATGAGGGCTGTTTTTATTGTGTGACTTGCTTACTTGCTTACTTGCTACAGATTAGCTGACATCCAACGATAAGCTATCAGCACCTTCGTCTAAGTTAGCCGTACCATTTTTACTGCTCAGTTTAATTTTGAGACGTAAGTCATTAGGAGAGTCAGCGTGGAGAATGGCTTCTTTATAAGTGATTTCGCCTTGTTCGTATAGATCAAAGAGCGCTTGGTCAAAGGTTTGCATACCGCTATCACGGGAGCGCGTCATGACATCTTTGATTTCGTGGACTTCGCCTTTACGGATATAGTCACTGATCAGCTGCGAGTTTAACAAAATCTCAATGGCTGCCCGCCGACCTTTACCGTCTGGGGTTGGAATCAATTGCTGGGCGATAATGGCCTGTAAGTTAAGCGACAAATCCATAAATAGCTGATTGTGGCGACTGGTTTCAAAAAAATGAATGATACGGTCAATTGCTTGGTTGGCATTGTTGGCGTGCAAGGTGGCGAATACCAAATGACCAGTCTCTGCATATTGGATCGCATAACTCATGACCTCACGGTTACGAATTTCACCAATCAAAATAACATCTGGTGCTTGGCGCAAGGTGTTTTTTAGACCCGCCTCAAAAGAGTGGGTATCGATACCAACTTCACGCTGAGTAATGATACAACCACGGTGTTTATGAACAAATTCAATCGGGTCTTCGATGGTAATAATATGACCATGAGAATTTTGGTTGCGATGACCGATCATGGAAGCCAGAGTGGTTGATTTACCGGTGCCAGTCGCGCCAACCAATAGAATAATACCGCGTTTTTTCATGGCCAGCTCCTTCAATGCTGGCGGCAATCGTAGTTCTTCAACGGTTGGAATTTTATTCTCAATTTTCCGTAAAATCATGCCCGCCATATCGCGCTGTACAAAGGCACTGACTCGAAAGCGTGCTTGCTGTGCTTCATCAGTAATGGCGAATTGACATTCATTTGTCTCTTTAAACTCTTTTTGTTGGCTTGGCGTCATCACACCTTTGACCAATAGCATGGTTTGCTCAGCGCTCAGGGGCGTCTTACCAACGGGTAGAATTTTCCCATTTATTTTCATGGAAGGCGCTACATCAGCGGTAATAAAAAGGTCGGAGCCGTTTTTATTGATCATTAACTGTAACAGTTTATCAATATCCATATCTTACCTACATTCGGTGTAAATCGATTAAAAATTGTCTAAAGTCCATTTTTAAAGATCAATAATCATGACTATTAAAAATAAATAAGGTGTATAAAAAGGTATATAAAAAAGTCACTGGCTATTAGTAGTAGTTAGTAGCTCTGATCAAATCAGCACTGCTATAAAAATGCATCAGGCTGCTTGGCATAAGGACGAGCAACGTCTTTGCTGATCGTGCCTTTTGTCACAAGATTTTTAAGCGTTTGATCTAGAGTAATCATCCCATCACCGGCACCTGTTTGGATAGCGGAGTACATTTGGGCGATTTTATTCTCACGAATTAGGTTACGAATCGCTGGCGTACCCAGCATAATCTCATGCGCGGCAATTCGTCCGCCAGTTTGACGACGCAACAAGGTTTGTGAGATTACCGCTTGTAGCGACTCCGACAGCATGGCACGAATCATGTCTTTTTCCGCTGCAGGGAATACATCGATCACGCGGTCAATGGTCTTAGCCGCTGAGCTGGTGTGTAGAGTGCCAAAAACTAAGTGACCGGTCTCAGCAGCAGTCAAGGCCAGACGAATGGTCTCAAGGTCACGTAGCTCACCAACAAGGATAATATCAGGATCTTCACGCAGTGCTGAACGTAGCGCTGGCTCAAAACCTAAGGTATCACGGTGTACTTCACGTTGGTTAACCAGACTTTTTTTAGATTCGTGGACAAATTCAATCGGGTCTTCGATGGTTAAAATATGCTCTTTACGGGTTTCATTGATATAATCAATCATAGCAGCAAGAGTCGTTGATTTACCTGAGCCTGTTGGACCTGTCACTAGGACGACGCCACGTTTGAGATCTGACACACGCTTGAACACCTCACCCATACCCAAGTCTTCCATAGTCAGTACTTTGGAAGGAATGGTACGAAAGACAGCGCCTGCACCGCGATTTTGGTTGAAAGCGTTGACCCGAAAACGCGCTAAGTTGGGAATCTCGAAAGAAAAATCCGTCTCATAAAACTCTTCAAAGTCAGCACGCTGCTTATCATTCATGATGTCATAAATCAGCTGATGCACGACTTGATGCGTCATCGTTGGCATATTGATGCGTGTCATCTCACCGTCGACCCGAATCATCGCTGGCATACCGGCTGAAATATGTAGATCTGATGCCTTATGTTTGACCGTAAAGCGCAGCAGATCTTCGATGCTTAGATTGTTTTTTTCAGCCATAATCAGGCATTCCTATCAATGAATAAGGGTAAGACAAAAAGAGCATAGCAGCAGGCTGTAAACGATAACCTTGTCAATCATCCTCTGCTAGATCAGTTATTTAGCAATGAGCTAGGCTATGGTTGTTACTATTACTATTATCTTTAGCAGTATATATTAAACCATGTAACAATATCATAACAAGACTCTTGGCATTTAACCATCTACTAGGCTAAGAAAATGTAAAATTAGACAGTCATTTATTTATTGTGTAAATTTTGCTCATGGCAAAATTTTTATGAAATCTTTAAATAGTGCGATCAATAAAAATCAAAACAAATAATCGAACCATTTATTCTTGTGAGCTGTATATGAAAGATACTGAAAATAATTTTGATAAATTAAGCCTTATTGATAACTGGCAGCAGGTCACACGACAAGTGACGCAGGCAAATGAACAAGCCAAAGATACCGCATCAGACGAGGTCATTTTACTTGCGGTTTCTAAGACCAAGCCTGCCGAGATGATTGCTACTTTAGCTGAGCAAGGACAACGCCACTTCGGGGAGAATTATCTGCAAGAAGCCATCGAAAAAATCAGTACCCTAAAATCTCAAGCAATAGGCGAGTCTATTGTTTGGCATTATATTGGTAGTATCCAACGTAATAAGACGCGTGATATTGCCGAGTATTTCGATTGGGTACAAACGGTTGAGCGCGACATTATTGCGAAGCGTCTGAATGAGCAACGTCCAAGCGAGTTGCCGCCATTGAACGTTCTGATTCAACTCAATATTGATAATGAAGACAGCAAATCAGGGTGTTTGCCAGCGCAGTTACCGGAATTGATAACCACAATGAAAGGTTATGAGCGTCTAAAATTGCGTGGACTGATGATTATCCCTGCTAAAACCAACACCGATGCTTTTAGCCGCACTAAGCAATTATTTGAAGCCATCAAGCGTGACCATCCAGAATTAACTGGCTGGGATACGCTCAGTATGGGCATGAGTGATGATATGGCAGAGGCGATTGCCAATGGCTCAACCATGGTGAGAGTCGGCACCGCCATATTTGGTAGTAGAGGTTAGTGCATGTTTAGCTGATTAAGCCACTTCTTCGAGCTTAGTCACTAGTAGCTGGTTAATTTTGAGATTATTAGTCGCAAGAATTTCAAAGCGATAATTGGCATATTCAATGCTGTCAGTTTTCTTCGGGATTTTGCGTAACATATAGACCATAAAACCACTGATCGTTTCGTAGTTCTGGCTATGCGGTAGATTGACAATACCAAGTGAGCGAATCACATCTTCGATTGGGGTCATGCCGTCAATCAGCCAAGAGTTATCAGTACGCTGAACAATGGGCTGATCTTCTAGCGTGACCAGCTCGCCCATGACAATACTCATGACGTCTTTTAGAGTAATCACTCCAACGACCAACGCATACTCGTTAATGATAACGGCAAAGTCAGCACCGGTTGATTTAAACATCTCTAACACTTCAAACAAAGATAAAGTATCAGGCACAAACAGCGCCGGTTTTAATAAGGCTTTGTTTGTTAAGCTGACCTCTTGCTGGTTAAGCACCAAGGCTAAAAAACTGCGTGACTCCACATAGCCAATGATATGCTCTAGATCATCGTCATGGCAGACCAAAAATTTATTATGTGGCTGTTTGATCATGACCTCAACCACTTGCTCCGTACTGACCTTGGTATCAAAGTAAACGATGTGTTCGCGTGGATTCATCACTGAGGTCACCGTGCGCTCTTGCATCTCAAAGATATTTTCGATCAAATGATGCTCTTGATGCTTAATCACCCCAGCTTCTGCACCAGCATCCATCACTGCGTAGATATCTTCTGACGTCATCTCATCCTGACGGACAGTCGATATACCCAATAAGTTAAAAATCAGGTTCGCTGCACCATCAAAGACCCAAATAATCGGTTTTAATATAAAAATTAGGTGTAATGGACAAAATTCATGCTAGAAATTAGAAGGTAGTCGCTAATGGACAAAATTCATGTTATTTGAGTGTCTT